>NZ_JBSHDU010000035.1:0-89725 GCF_053616475.1 Streptomyces sp. NPDC055815
AACCCGCACCACGTCGTGCGCCGCGCATCCGGTGCGGGTTCAGGCTCGGAACGCGGAGGCGCCGCTGGGCGCGCCGTCCCGTGTGCCCACCCGTCCCGCCCCAGCGGGACGATTGCCCACACGGGCGGTGGGCACCGCCCAGACCGGGCGCGGGCCCCACACGGCGGCGGGGCACCGCCCGGCCGGGGCGCGGGCCCACACGGGGTGGGCCCCGGCGGCGCCCAGACCCGGCGTGGGGTCAGTGCGTGCCGCAGGCCGGGGTTTCTGCCGGGGGGAGGGGGGCCGGGGCGCCGATCTGTGGGAGGCCCAGGAGGACGCCCGTCGGCTTCGGGGCCGCCGTGCGCTTCTCCCAGGCGTCACCCGCGCGCGTGCGGCGGACGGAGGAGACCTCGCCCTCCGCCAGGAGGTGGTGCGGGGCCGCGTAGGTGATCTCGACGGTCACCACGTCGCCGGGGCGCACGTCCTGCGAAGGCTTCGTGAAGTGGACGAGGCGGTTGTCGGGGGCGCGGCCCGAGAGGCGGTGGGTCTCGCCGTCCTTGCGGCCCTCGCCCTCCGCGACCATGACCTCCAGGGTGCGGCCGACCTGCTTCTTGTTCTCCTCCCAGGAGATCTCCTCCTGGAGGGCGACGAGGCGCTCGTAGCGCGCCTGCACGACCTCCTTCGGGATCTGGCCCTCCATGGTCGCCGCCGGGGTGCCGGGGCGCTTGGAGTACTGGAAGGTGAAGGCGTTCGCGAAGCGGGCCTCGCGGACGGTGTGCATCGTCTGCTCGAAGTCCTCCTCGGTCTCGCCGGGGAAGCCCACGATGATGTCGGTGGAGATGGCCGCGTGCGGAATGGCCGCGCGGACCTTCTCGATGATCCCGAGGAAACGCTCCTGCCGGTAGGAGCGGCGCATCGCGCGGAGGATCGTGTCCGAGCCGGACTGGAGCGGCATGTGGAGCTGCGGCATGACGTTCGGCGTCTCGGCCATCGCCGCGATGACGTCGTCGGTGAAGTCGCGGGGGTGCGGGGAGGTGAAGCGGACGCGCTCCAGCCCCTCGATCTGGCCGCAGGCGCGCAGCAGCTTGCTGAAGGCCTCGCGGTCGCCCAGGTCGGAGCCGTACGCGTTGACGTTCTGGCCGAGCAGGGTGATCTCGGAGACGCCCTCGGCGACCAGCGCCTCGATCTCGGCGAGGATGTCGCCCGGCCGGCGGTCCTCCTCCTTGCCGCGCAGGGCGGGGACGATGCAGAAGGTGCAGGTGTTGTTGCAGCCGACGGAGATCGAGACCCAGGCGGCGTACGCGGACTCGCGGCGGGTCGGCAGCGTGGAGGGGAAGGCCTCCAGGGACTCGGCGATCTCGATCTGCGCCTCCTCCTGGACGCGGGCGCGCTCCAGGAGGACCGGCAGCTTGCCGATGTTGTGCGTGCCGAAGACCACGTCGACCCAGGGGGCCTTCTTGACGATGGTGTCGCGGTCCTTCTGGGCGAGGCAGCCGCCGACGGCGATCTGCATGCCGGGGCGCGTGGTCTTCATGGGGGCGAGCCGGCCGAGGTTGCCGTACAGCTTGTTGTCGGCGTTCTCGCGGACCGCGCAGGTGTTGAAGACGACGACGTCGGCGTCGCCGTCCGCGCCCTTGGGGGCCCGGACGTAACCCGCCTCCTCCAGCAGACCGGAGAGCCGCTCGGAGTCGTGGACGTTCATCTGGCACCCGTAGGTGCGGATCTCGTAGGTCTTGGGTGCGGGAACGTCCACTGCCGGGCTCCGGTCGCTGCTGCTGGTCATGGCTCAAGGGTAGGTGGTTCCCGGGGGCACCCTTGCTGCCCTCTCCGCGCGACTCCGCCGCCACGGTGGGTGGGCTCGCCCCCGGCACGGTCCGGGGTCCGGCGGCGACGAGTCGCCGGAGCACTGTACGTCGCCTCTGCGGTGTTCCACCGCGGGTGCCTTTTCGTGCTCGTCGGGCGGTCACCGGGGCGGCTCGGCGCGCGGCCCGGTGACGCTGCGCCGTGTTCGTACCGGACAACCGCCCCGTACACGTGTTCAGCAGTTCTGTACCGGCCATCTTCGAGGCATGAAACGCAGAGTGCCCCGACAACTCGACCCTTGGCCGGAAAGTCACGACTGTGAGCGGTTGAGGGGGCAAAAATCAGACATTCTCCGATGCATACTTCAAGCCACATTCCAGGTCATGGACGAACGGAGGCGCCTGGGACAGGTCTGGTAGCCTGGCGCCAGGCTGAGCGGTGAGCTCACCACGGGGGGGATTTCTCATGCAATGGGAATCGGTAGATGACATCGTCAGGGAGACAGCAGAGAGAAGTCCGGAAACCATCGCTGTTCTAGGGGACGGCTTTCTCATTGACTACGCGTCGCTGAACGATGGGGCGGACTATCTCGCCGAGGCGATCGAATCGGCTGGTGTATCACCACTTGACCGCGTGGGTGTGTACATCAGGTCCGGGTACGAATTCCTGGTCACCGTCCTCGCCCTCGCTCGGGTGGGCGCGATCCCCGCTCTCCTCGATGTCCTGGACGACCCGGAATCCATGAGGGGAATCCCGACGGAAGCGGGATTGCACTTCATCATCACGCACGGCGCGGATGCCGCCCTCGTCGAGGAAGTGTTCTCGGACGACGAAGAGCCCGGCGCCGTTCCCGAAGCTCCGGATTTCGCCCTCATCACGCGTGCACCCGCAGAATCGACCGAAATCGATGAACCGGGGATCATTTTCTTCACGGCCCACGACCGGGAACCGGTCTTCGTGTCGCACGCGGAGATGCTGGAAAACGTGCGGGAAATCGCCGGTGAAGTGAACATGTCGGCACGTGACACCGTCGCGATAACGAAGTCGATGGCCTCGCAGGAATCGATAACGGTGGGCTTCAGCGCCTTCCTCGTCGGAGGCAGCCTCTCGCTGGGCCGGACGCTCCGCCTTGCCGAGGCAGCCCAGACGGACATGGCCGAATCGAGTCCCGTGGACATGCTCGCCTCGGCACGGCGGCGGCTGGCCCGCCCGCTCGACGACTCCATTCTCGCCATGCCGTCCCCGCCGCGGCTGCGCGCGATCGTCGGCGGCAACGAACTCCTTCCGAACGGCGGCGACCACCGGTTCGGGACGGTCCTCAACGGGCCCTGTCCCCACCCCAAGGAGGCGACGGCCGAGGCACAGCTCTACACCATCGACCTCACCGCGGGCCGAGCGGGCGCCGACCACCACAAGGGGGCCTCGTTCGACGAACTCGACGAGTCGTACCCCCTCGGCCTCCGCCTGCTCACCCAGCAGCGCGCGGGCTCGGATCTCAGCTGACCTGAGGAGGCCGCTCGGCCTCGGAGAGCAGCGCGTCCACGATCTCCGGCTCGCGTCGGCGGTCCAGCGCGGCACGGACCTCCTCGGGCGAGGCGTCACTCTCCAACCAGACGGCGTGGGCCAGGGCGGCCAGGAGGTCGTTGTCCGTCAGCGTCGGATCGCCGGCGCCGGAATGGCCCGTCATCGCCAGCGCGGCGCGCAGGCCGCTGCCGGACTTGCGCAGCGGCTCCACGTCGAACCCGTCACCGGGTCGGAACGTCAGGAAGACCATGTCCCCGACTTCCGCCCCCACGTCCTCGAGGAAGCGCTTGATCGTCCCGCTCCGGGCCTGGACCGAGGACCAGACGATCTCCTGCGGGCCCAGTCGGCTCGCGAGGGACTTCGACGAGTTGGGTCCGACACCGAGCAGGCCGGCCAGCCCGGACGGCAGGCTGAACGACGAGCCGCGCTTGTGCTGGTTGTTGATCGTCATCCGGAAGCGCAGGACCTCGTCCTCGCGGTACAGCCGGGGCGTTCCCTGGGGGCTGCGGCCGCGTGCTGACCCGGCGCTGCCCGGCTTGCGCACCGCGCTCCGGAAGGAGACGACGTTGTTGGCCTGGCGGAATTCTCCGGCGGAGGCGTAGGTCCTGATACTGGCCTCGCTCACGTCGTAGCGCGAGCGAATGGCGTCGATCAGCTTGTCCAGCTCGATCTGACCGCCGCTCTCCGTGACGAGGCGGGCGATCTGCTGACGGATCGGCATGTACTCCGGCAGCCCCCAACGGGTGAGCGCCCATTCGGTCCGGTCCGACTTCATGAACCGCTCGTCCGCCACGAGCGCGTTGCGCACGGCCGCGCTCGTCCGCTTCGGCTGGAGCTGCCCGTGGATCGCGTCGAGCGTCCTCGGCTCACCGGCGACGCCCAGGACGCCGGCGACGTGGTCTTCGAGGGTGGAGGTACGGATGAGGACGTGGTCGTCGACCATGGTGTGACCACAGCGGGTGAGCCAGCGCGCCG
The DNA here is from genome assembly GCF_053616475.1 of Streptomyces sp. NPDC055815. Taxonomy (NCBI): domain Bacteria; kingdom Bacillati; phylum Actinomycetota; class Actinomycetes; order Kitasatosporales; family Streptomycetaceae; genus Streptomyces; species Streptomyces sp. NPDC055815. Next base: position 4,282 of record NZ_JBSHDU010000035.1, read on the forward strand.
CCTCCTCCTGCGGCAGGGAGAGCTCGCGGGCGACGACTTCCAGCGGCACGACCCCTTCGGGCGAGGCATGGGCGTCGAGGACGTCCGCGGTGGACCTGACGGCGTCGTCCGCGTCGGGGGCGAGGACCCAGCCCTCCCGGACCTCGAACTTGGTGCCGACCGCGGCGAGGGCGTCGATCACCGGGACGCCGACGCTCTCCACCACAGTGGTCATCTCCGGCCGTTGCTCGGCCAGGCGGCTGACTTCGGCGACGTAGGGAACGCTGTCGACGATCCAGCGCGCCGCCTCGGCGACGGACACCGACGCGAAGAAGGCGACCTTCAGGTTCTTGCGCACCTGGTGATCGATCTGGCCCGTGCGCTCGCGGGAGACGCCGATCGTCTGTCCGAGACGGGCGAGGGAGGCCGGCCGGGCGGAAAAGATCCGCTCACGGCACAGGACGAGTTCTCGAGGTCCCAGCTCCCGGAAGATCTCATCCAGGGCATCGGCCACCCCCGAGTGGTGCATCGGCTCAGACACAGTCACTTCCCTCACCCCTATGACGAACCCTGCGCACCCGCACGGTTCAGACCAACTCTGAGCCGCCCCCCGGCACCATCATCTCGCAGTCGATGAGCCGGCGTCGCTCCATCAGTGATCCGTATGAACAGCGGAATGGAACCAGGCCGCGGCCGAGGAGATCGGCGGCCGCGGAACCGTGGCGTGGGGTGAAGTTATGAGGGTTCACTGGAGGAAGTCGAGGGAGCGATACATGCGGCAGACGCGGCGCTTGACCATCTGCCACACGTTCCGATCGAGATTCAACTAAGTCAGCCGAGACTATCACCCCTTCCCAAGGAATGGCCAGTTTTTGGTCAAATCTTCCTACCCGACGGGGCCCCTGTCCTCGGCCCCCCGGCGTCCATCCGCGCCGCCTCCAACGTGCCGCGGTACACGGGCAGGAGGGCGTCCAGTCGCTGTTCGGCGAACCGCTTCAGAGCGATGCTCAGCGACTCCGGGTCCCGCAGGTCCTCACCCACGCAGTCGGCCAGAAGCTGCGCCTGGCAGAAGGCGTCGGTGATGCCCCGAGCGGTGATGGAGTCCTTGTGGTGGCCCGCGTCACCGACCAGCACCCAGCCGGGTCCCTGGGCCTCGCGGAAGAAGTTGCGCTGGTCTCCGGTGCCGTGCACGTGCTCCAGCCGGCGGCCCGCCGCCATCTCCTCGCGCACCTCGGGCGCGGTCGTCCCGACCTGCGCGAGCAGCGCGTTGAGGGCGTCGCCCCGTACGGCCGCGAACTGCGCCTGCCGGAAGTACGCGGCGACCAGGGTCGCCCCGTCGTTCGTGGGGATGGTGGCGACCCGGCGGCCGGGGGCCTCGAAGGTGCGCAGCCGCGGGGGAAGGTCGGACCAGAAGGTGTAGTACACGCAGGTGTGGTGCGGGTCCTGGAGCAGGACCGGAGCCCGCACCCCGGCCGCCACAGTGGAGCGCATGCCGTCCGCACCCACCACGAGGTGGGCGCGTTCGGTGTGCTCCGCCCCGCCCTGCACCGAGCCGGTCCTGACCCCGACGACCCGGCCGTCCTCGAACAGCAGGTCGTTGACGGAGGTGTTGGGGCGGTACTCGACCCCGGCGTCGACGGCGGCGCCGATGAGGATCGGGTCGAGGAGCCGGCGGCGGGGCGCGTACGCGGCGTGGACACCGCCCGTGCGGTCCGGGGTGCCTTCGAGCACCGTCTCCCCGGCCGTGTGGCGGATCCGGTCCAGGGGCGGACAGCCGGTGGCCACGACCTCGGGCAGCACGTTCCAGCGGTGCAGCGCGGCGACCCCGGACGGGTGGATGTAGAGGGTGGACAGGGCGTCCCTGACGACCCGGTCCCGATCGACCATGAGGACCCGGTAACCGGCCCGGGCCATGAGCATCGCGGTGGAGGCGCCCGCGATCCGGGCACCGACCACGATCACGTCATACACGACGACCTCCTAGTTCCTCCGGTGTCACCGGCTGCGCGGATGCGGGTCATGCGGCCGTGCGGGGCAGGTCCAGCCGGCCGGCGAGAGAGGCGACGGTCGGGTTGTCGAAGAGGGTCCGGAGCGAGATGTCCGTACCGAACTCCTGGTTCACACGCAGGACGATCCTGGTCGCCAGCAGCGAGTGCCCTCCGAGCTGGAAGAAGTCGTCGTCGGCGCCGACGCGCGACAGGCCGAGGACGTCCTCGAAGATGCGGGCGATCCCGGTCTCCAGGTCGCCGGCCGGCGGGCGGCTGGTCTCGACGGCCTCGTAGTCGGGCTCGGGCAGGGCGCGCCGGTCGAGCTTGCCGTTCGGGGTCATCGGGATGCGGTCGAGGGTGACCACGAACGAGGGGACCATATGGTCGGGCAGGTTCTCCCGGGTCGTCCGGACGACCTTCTCCGCGAGACCGTCGAGGTCCGCGCCGGCGTCCGGCACCACGTAGGCCACGAGGACGAGTGCGCCGCTCGGCGCGGTCCTCGGGACGACCACGCAGGGGCCGACGCCGGGGGACTTCGCGACGACCGCCGCGATCTCGGCGAGTTCGACGCGGAAGCCGCGGATCTTGATCTGGTCGTCGTTGCGGCCGAGATAGACGATGGTGCCGTAGTCGGACCACATCGCGAGGTCACCGGTGCGGTAGAGGCGCTCCCCCGGCTCTCCGTACGGGTTGGCGACGAAGCGGGAGGCGGTCAGGGCCGGCTGGTTGTGGTAGCCGTTGGCCAGCTGCGCGCCGGCCAGGTACAGCTCTCCGGGGACACCGGCCGGAACGGGCTGGAGGAACCGGTCGAGGATGTAGCCGTCGCACTCGGCGGCCGGCCGGCCGAGGGGTTCGATGCCGCCGTGGACGGCGGAGTCGGAGCGCAGGTCGACCCGGTGGAAGGTGAGCTCTCCGGTCTCGGTGGGGCCGTAGGTGTTCCACGCGGTGATGCCGAGCCGCTCGCCGAGTTCCAGCGCCAGGCTCCTGGGCAGGGCCTCTCCCGAGCAGACGACGTGCCGCAGCGCGAGTTCCGCGGGGTCCGGCTCCGACTCGAGGAACGCCTGGAGCATCGACGGTACGAAGTTCGCCAGGGTGATGGACTCGTCGCGCATCAACTGCGCGAGGTGGACCGGGTCTCCGTGCCGTCCCGGCTCGGCCAGCACGACGACGGAGCCCGAGGTGAGCGTCCAGAAGATCTCGGTGACCGACACGTCGAAGCTGATCGGGGCCTTCTGCAGCACCCGGTCGCGGGAGGACAGGGCGAACAGCTGGGACTGGCCCCAGCGGATCCGGTTCACGATCGAACGGTGGGACAGGACGACCCCCTTGGGCCGTCCCGTCGTGCCGGAGGTGTAGATCACGTAGGCCGGTGCCTGCGGGTGGAGGCGACCGCCGCGGTCCGCTTCGGTGACCGGGGCGGCCGACCGGGCGGCGATCGCGGTGGCGATCGGCAGGTCGTCGACGGTCAGCAGGGAGGTCCCGGGCATGGACGTCAGGATGGGATCCAGCTTCTTCTGGAACTCGGCCGAGGTGATCACGACCGGCGCCTGGGTGTCCTGGAGCATGTACTCGATGCGGTCGTCCGGATAGGCGGTGTCGACGGGGACGTAGGCCGCGCCGCAGCGCAGGACCGCGATGAGGGCGACCACGAGGTCGTACGAGCGGGGCAGGGCGACGGCGACGCGGTCGCCCGTGCCGATGCCCGCCGCGAGCAGGTGCCGGCACAGACGGTTCGCGGACGCGTCCAGCTCGGCGAAGCTGTGGCTCTCCCCGCGGAAGACGACGGCGGGATCGGCGCCGGCGCTGCGGAACTGGGCGTCGAGGAGGGACAGCAGGGTGTGCTCGTCGTCCGGGCGCGGGCCGAGGTTCCAGTCGGTGACGACCTGGCGGAGGTCCGCCTCGTCGGCGACGGCCAGGGCTCCGATCCGCTGGTCGTCGGCGGCGCCGAGGATCTTGTCGAAGTAGGCGACGAAGCGGTGCAGATGGCGCTGCACGGAGGCGACGTCGAAGAGGGAGGCGTTGGCGTCGAGGTCGAAGCGCAGGCCGTGGCTGGAGTCGAGGTACGCGGACAGCGACAGGTCGTCGACGGGCCCGGTGGAGAGTCCCTGCTGGACGCCGGTGATCCCGCCGAAGTCCAGGTGGTAGTCGAAGGCCTTGATGTTGATCTGGGATCCCGAGAGCCGGCCGTCGGAACCGACGAGGCCCGCTTCGCGGGCGATGCTCTCCCGGCGGTAGCGCTGGTGGGCGCGGACCTGGCCGACCTCGTCGGCGAACTGCCGGATGGTCTCGGCCACGGTCGCGCGCGGATCGACGTCGACGTGCAGCGGAAGGATGTTGACGGTGACCGCGGGCGTGCTGAGCGCCGTGGGGGTGGAGCGGCACATCATGGGGAGGCCCGGCGCGATGTGCTCGGTACCCATGATCTTGGAGAGGTAGGTTCCCCAGCCGGCGATGACGACCTCGCCCCAGGTGACCTTGTGGGCGGCGGCCACCTCGCGCAGGCGGACCTGGGCCTCGTCGCCGAGTTCCACCGTGACGCGGTGGGGCGGCTTGGCGTAGTCGTCGAAGCCCGAGGCCGCGAGGACGCCGGGCACCCTCTGGGCGGAGCGGCCGTCGACCTTCCGGGCCCAGAACGCGCGGTCCTCCTCGTGGGAGGGTTCCGCCTCGGCCTGGATCTCCTCGTCCAGCAGGTCCGCGGTCCGTCCGAACCAGCGGGGGCGGGCCGGGCGGCCCTCGGCGAGGGCGGTGTAGAGCTCCGAGACCCGGCGGGAGACGAGCATGAGCCCGTAGGCGTCGAGGAGGATGTGGTGCGACCGGAGGTACCAGACGCCCTCGTTCTCGCCGAGCCGGTAGAAGGCGCTGTGGACGAGGTCGTCCCCGGTCAGCTCGCGCGGCACGGCGAGGTCGGCCCGCATGGCGGCCAGCGCGGCCGTCTTCGGATCGGGCTCGTCACCGAGGTCGTGCACCTCGGTGGTGAGACGGTCGGCGGGGGCGGCGTGCGTGCCGGCGCCCTGCCGGGGCAGGGGGTTGCTCAGGACGTCCGATTCCGCGACGGCCGTCCGGACGGCCTCGCCCAGCAGTGCGGGGTCGACGCGCCGGCCGAACCACACGGCCTGACCGATGTTGAAGATGGGACTGTCCGGCACCAGTTGCTGCGCGTACAGGATGCCCTGCTGCGCGCCCAGAAGTGCGAGCGACTCGATCTTGCCGCCGGTCATCGGCGTCCTCCCGTTTCGAAAGTAGTACGAATTCCTGCTGTCAGGTGCGCCCGACTCAGGTCGCGGCCCCGACGGGGACCCGCTCGGCCTGGGCGTCGCGCCCGCGGAGCAGCAGCAGGCAGGGGCCGGTCATGGCCGTGGTGACGAGTGCCATGAGGACCATGGCGAGGAAGAGGGGCGGGGAGAGGATTCCCGCGCTGAATCCGACCTTCAGGACGACCAGCTCGGTGAGCCCCCGGGTGTTCATGAGCACCCCCGCCGTCAGGGACTCCCGGCGCTCCTGCCGGCCCAGCCGTGCGCCGAGGTAGGTGCCGCCGATCTTGCTGAGCGCGCCCAGGACCACGACGACGGCGACGAGTCCCCACGGGGTGTCGCCGAACCCGGCCGTCAGCACCGTTACGCCGGTGACCACGAAGAACACGGGGACGAGGCCGCGCCCCACGCGCGTCACCGAGGCCACGGCCGACTCCCAGGGCGCGGAGTCGGAGGCCGGAACGGCGAGCCCCAGGAGCACGGCGCCGAAGACCGCGGTCAGACCCAGCCGTTCGGAGGCGATGGCCGACGCGATCGCCAGGGCGCCGATCGCCAGGGCGGTGCGCCTGCGGGCCCGGGTGACCATGACGGTGCCCAGCCGGGAGCCCAGTGCGCGCCGTGCTCCCAGGGCGAGCAGCGCCCCGGCGGCGAAGATCTCCATCGAGCGCAGGAAGCCCGCGGGACTGCCGGAGGCCAGGCCCACCGCGACGGAGAGCAGGATCCATCCGGCGATGTCGATGAGGATGGCGGCGAACATGGCGACCCGTCCGGTGACCGATCCCAGCATGCCCCGCTCTTCGAGGATCCTGGCGAGCACCGGTACGGCGGTGATGCACATCGACACGGCGACCATGAGCACGAACGCCGAGGTGGGGGCGTGCCCCCGCACCGCCTGATCCCCCTTCCACACCAGCCATCCGGCGAGCAGCGCCCCGGTCGCCAGGGGAAGGACGAAGGCGCCGAGGGCGACCGGTCCTGCGGCCTGGCGCACCGTCCGCTGCACGCCCAGGCGGAGCTTGTGGGTGGTCCCGACCAGGAACAGCGCGAGGCCGCCTTCGGAGACGAGCTTGAGCGTGTCGAGCATGTTGGCGGGCAGCAGGCTGTGGAGCGCGTCGCCGCCGAAGAGGCCCACGACGAGCGGTCCGGCGAACAGGCCGGCCATGATCTCGCCCACGACCTCCGGCTGACGCAGCAGCCGGGCCGCCGCGCGCCCGAGCATGGCGAGCAGGAGGATGGCCAGCAGGGTCGCCGCCAGCCGTGCGGTGAAGATGACGCCGTCGGCGATGTCCATGGGTACCGTCCTTTCGGGTTCGGGATGCCGTCGTGTGCGGTCGTCGGCCGGTGTGCCCCGCACGGGCACCCGGTCGTTCCCCGGGCGGCGGACCGCTGTCCGCCGCCCGGGCGGCACGCCTCGGCGGACGGACAGGAGCCGTCCTGTCCGTCGCGCGGGTCATGCCACTCACAACCCTTCCGGGGCCGCCCGGGTCATGCGGTGCGGGACGCCTCGGCGAGGCTCTTCGGCCGCATGTCGGTCCAGTTCTCCTCGATGTGCGCCAGGGCCTCCTGCCGCGTGGCATCCGCCAGCACGGCGGTCCAGCCCGCCGGGGCCGGCACGAACGCGGGCCACAGGGAGTACTGCTTCTCCTCGTTGACGAGGACGTGGAACGTGCCTTCAGGGTCGTCGAACGGGTTGTTCATGGTCGGTTCCCCCAGGGAAACGGGTCGGGCATCACGAGCGGGCGGATCCGCGCGGTGTCGGGCCGCGGGCGGCCGGAGAGACCGGCCGCCCCGTCCCGCGTCACCGGGTGGTCAGCCGGCCACCGGGGCCGGCTCCGCCCACCCGAGGCCGTCGGCGGTCGGCACGAGACCGCCCTCGAGCAGCGGCGGTTCGATGACCTTGGTGGCCTCGCCGCTGTTGGCCTGCAGGGCGTTCATCTCCTCCATGACCTCCCGCACGACGGGGGTCGAGAAGAGGTGCTTCATGCGCTGACCGGAGTCCGTCTCCATGCCGCCGGTCCGCTCCGCGGCCTGGGCGAGGTCCTCGGCGGAGCGGGCGAACCGCTCGGCCACCTGGGCGCCGTCGGTGAGGACGCGCTCCTGGGAGTACCCGCCGGCCACGAGGGAGACGAAGGACTCGAAGGACGACTCGGACAGGTTGGTGACCTTCCGGGCCTTCCAGAAGTAGGAGTCCTCGGCCTGGTCCATGTGGTAGAAGGACGAGAGGAACTCGTAGAAGACCGAGTACTCGCGGCGGTAGCGGCCCTCGAACTCGGCGAACGCCCGCTCCTCGGAGACACTCTTGTCGAGCACGCTGTTGAGGGAGCGCGCGGCCAGCACGCCGGCGTACGTCGCGAGGTGGACGCCGGTGGAGAACACCGGGTCGATGAAGCACGCCGCGTCGCCGATCAGCACGATGCCGGGGGCGTGGAAGCGGGTGTTGGCGTACGAGTAGTCCTTACGGATGCGGACCGTGCCGTACATGCTGTCGTCGTCGACGCGCTTGGCGTCGTTCATCATGTCCTTGACGTAGGTGCTGCGGCCGATGAACTTCATCAGCGCGGCTTCCTTGTCGCCCTGGATCTGGGCGGCGTTCTCCCGGCTGATGACGGCGCCGACGCTGGTCAGGTCGTCGGTGAGCGGGATGTACCACAGCCAGCCCTCGTCGAACGCCTCGCAGAGGATGTTGCCGCTGTTGGGCTCGGGCAGGCGACCGCCGTTGTTGAAGTAGCCGAAGACGGCCACGTTCTGGAAGTGCTCGGAGTACTTGCGCTCGCCGCCGGTCGCGCGCCACAGGCTGCTCCGGTTGCCGGAGGCGTCCACCACGTAGGCCGCCGAGATCTGGTGCTCGGCGCCGTCCGCGTCACGGTAGGAGACACCGGTGACCCGGCCGTCGGCCTGCAGGGCGCCGGTGACGTCGCACTCCTCGCGCACGTCCACGCCGCAGCGGGCCGCGTTGCGCAGCAGGATCTCGTCGAAGCGGGCCCGCTCCACCTGATAGGCGTTGGAGGTGGGGCCGGAGAACTCGGGGGAGATGGAGAAGAGGAAGTTCCACGGGACCGGGTTGGTCCCCCAGCGGAAGCTGCCGCCGCGCTTGTACATGAAGCTGGCCGCCTCCATCTCCTCGGTCACGCCGAGGAGCTTGCAGACGCCGTGCACCGTGGCGGGAAGGAGGGACTCCCCGATCTGGTAGCGGGGGAACTTCTCCTTCTCCAGGAGGACGACCGAGTGGCCCCGGCGCGCCAGCAGCGTTGCGACGGTCGATCCGCCCGGCCCTCCACCGACGACGACGACATCGACCTGCTCGTTGCGGTTTTCCATGTGCTCGGTTCCTATCCTGGGTCGGTTCAGCGGGCGGTCTGGGCGTCTGCGGCCGCGTCCACGGAGAACTCGGCGAGCCACGCGCCGAGGGTGGGCGACGAGGCGAGGGCCACGAAGTCGGCGCCCTGGACTCCGGCGGCCCGCCACTTCTCGACGAGGGTCATCAGCCGGATGGAGTCGAGCCCCGCGTCACGCAGGTTGGTCTCGTCCTCGATCTGCTCGGGCTCGAGGCCGGTCGCCTCGGCGATGTCGGCCCGCATCTGCTCGCGGCTTATCGTGGGCATGCGTGGGTTCCTCTCTGGTGCATGGTGGTGGTGGGACGGGAGGGCCGGGTTCAGCCGCGCAGGACGGCGCGGAGGTCGGCCCGGCTGGCCTTCCCGACCTTCGTCTTGGGGAATTCCGGTACGACCCTGAGCTCGTCGGGCAGCTTCCAGTCGGCCAGGCCGTTCTGCCGGGCGAAGGTGCGCAGGTCCGTCAGGGACGGGGCGGTGTCCGCGGCGCTCGGGACGACGAAGACGCAGGTGCGTTCGCCGAGCATGTCGTCGGCCATGCCGACCGCGATGACATCGTCGACCAGCGGATGCTTCAGCAGGTGCTGTTCCAGCTCCTCCGGTGAGAGCTTCTCGCCGCTGCGGTTGATGAAGTCGCCCGAGCGGCCGACGACGACGAGGTTCCCGTCGGGTCGGATGCTGACGATGTCGCCGGTCCGGTACCAGCCGTCGTCGGTGAAGGAGCGGCGGTTGGCGGCGGGATTACGGAAGTAGCCGCGGATCGTGTACGGGCCTCGGGTCAGCAGGTGGCCGGATGCGCCGGCTTCGACCGGCCTGTCGCGCTCGTCGACCACGAGCAGCTGGTCCCGGTCGGACATCGGCCGGCCCTGGGTGGCGACCGCGATGTCCTCGGGGTCGTCCAGGCGGGTGTAGCAGACCAGGCCCTCGGCCATGCCGAACACCTGCTGCACGGAGGCGCCGAGAGCGGGCCTGATCCGGGCGGCCAGTTCGGCCGGGCAGCGCGCGCCGCCGATCTGGACGACCTGGAGCGTGTCGAGTCCCGGGGCGGCCGACTGCTCGGCCGTGTTGACCCACACACGGGCGAGCGGCGGTACGAGCGCGGTGATGGTGGTGCCGGTCTCCTTGATGAACGCGAAGGCCGAGGACGGGCTCGGGTCCTCCGTCAGTGCCACCGTGCCGCCCGCCACCAGCGCGCCGAGGATGCCGGCGGAGCTGAGGGTGAAGTTGTGGGAGGCCGGCAGGACCGCCAGGTAGACCGACGACTCGTCGATGCCGCACATCTCGATGCTGCGCCGCACGCTGTACAGGTAGTCGTCGTGGGTGCGCGGGATGAGCTTGGGAAGTCCGGTGCTGCCCCCGGACAGCTGGAGCAGGGCCACCGCGTCGGCGGACGGCGCGGGGAGCTCCGCCGCGGGCGGGTAGAGGTCGTCGAGGTCCGCGCCGGACGGCGAGACGGCACGCGCCGTCGCGGGTCCGGCCGCGATCACGTGACGCAGTGACGGCACCTCTTGCCGTATCCGCTGTGCCAGGTCGAGGTAGGAGAAACCGTCCCCGTCCCGCGCGACGATGATGGCCGCCGCCGAGCTTGCCTCTGCGATCGCGGCCAGTTCGGCGTGCCGGTGGGCGGGAAGGCACATGACGGGTACGGCGCCGAGCCGGAACAGGGCGTACAGCGCCTCCAGGAACTCGGCCCGGTTGGGTATCTGGAGCAGTACCCGGTCGCCGGGCCGGATGCCCAGATCCCGCAGCCCGGTCGCGAACGACGAGGCGGCCTCGTCCAGTTGACGGTAGGTCAAGGTCCGCTGACGGTCGCGGACCGCGGACCGCTCGCCCGATTCGGCCGCCCGGCGTGCGAGCAGCTCGCCGAAGGTCAGGCCCGCCCAGTATCCGGAACTCCGGTACGAGGCGGCCTCTTCCGCCGGCCAGGGGACGAAATCTCCGCTGGTCCACGCACTGTGCGACATGCCTGCCCTTCCGCGGGGGTGGGTGGGTTCGGTTGCCGACGGCGGCGTCCGTCGACGACTTCACCATACCGCAGCAGGTCGCTCACATGATAGTCTAGTTTTATGACGATCCCAGTGACTGGGACGACGGGGGAAGGTATGGCACGTCAGCAGGCCACTCCCTTCGTTCTCTCGAAGCGGCATCAGTCGATCCACGCACCTGGCTCCCTCGACGCGTTCGATGACGCGTACGAGGCCGCCACGCGGCTGAGGGAAGGACGCATCCCGGCCCTCGTCGGTGCCCTTCCGTTCGACCTGAGGTCTCCCGCCGCTCTCACCGTTCCCGCCGCGCTCCACCGCCTCCCGGGGCCGTGGTTCGCCCCCGCCCCTTCCGACTCCGTTCCCGAGTGCGTCGTCCTCGACCGCCTCCCCTCTCCTGACGACCATGTCCAGGCCGTCGGTTCTGCGGTGCGCCGTCTGCGCGCGTCCGACGATCCGCTGACCAAGGTGGTCCTGGCGCGCTCGCTCGTCCTCGGCGCCGACCGCCCCATCGCCCCCATGACCCTGGTGCACACACTCGCGGCCAACGACGCCGCGGGCAACGGCTTTTGCGTGGACCTGACTCCGGCGGGGGCGCCCTACAGCGGCCGCGCCCTGGTCGGGTCGAGCCCGGAGCTCCTGGTGCGCCGAGTGGGACGGGAGGTCTCCTGCTTCCCGCTGGCCGGCACCGCCGCACGCTCGGCGGACCCCGATCACGACGCCGCCATCGCCCAGTCCCTGACCCGATCGGTCAAGGACCTCGGCGAACACGCCATCGTGGTCGAGGGACTGCGCAGGTCGCTGGAGGCGCTCTGCGAGGACGTCCGGGCCCCGAGCTCGCCGTCGCTGGTGGCGGCGCCGGCCCTGTGGCACCTGGGAACGCCCGTGACCGGCACCCTCAGGAGCGAGCAGACCTCCGCGCTCGACCTGGCCCTGGCCCTCCATCCGACCGCGGCGGTCTGCGGCCATCCCGCCGACGACGCCCGCGACGCCATCGCGCAGATCGAAGGGGACCGCGGTTTCTACGCCGGCGCGGTGGGCTGGTGCGACGCCCAGGGCGACGGCGAGTGGATGGTGTCCATACGCTGCGGAGAGCTCGCGGCCGACCGGCGCAGCATCCGGGTCTTCGCGGGCGGCGGCATCGTCGCGCAGTCCGACCCGGAGGCCGAACTCGCCGAGACCTCCGCCAAGTTCACCCCGATGCTGACCGCGCTCGGGGCTACGGAGTACGCCTCCGTATAGCAGGACGCGGCCCGCTGTCGCCACGCCCACGAGGACGAGCGACAGCGGGCCGGCCGAAGCCGCGGCGCGCCCGTACACCGGTGTCGCGCCGCGGCCGTCGGCGTCACGCCGCGGCGCGAAGGGACAGCGATCCGATCACCTGGTCGGTGGTCACCACCGCACCGCACCTCTTGGCGGTGTAGTCCAGGGCCAGGAGGTGCTCGTCCCGGCTGAAGTCGGCCGTGGCGTCGGCGACCATGAAGGGCTGGATGTCGTTCATGAACGCCTCGGCGGCGCTGAGCATGCACCCCATGTGGGCGTACACGCCGACGACGATCAGCTGGTCCCGCCCGTGGTGCTTGAGCAGCTGGGCCAGATCGGTCCGCTGGAACGCGGAGTAGCGCCACTTGGTGACGAAGATGTCCTCGTCGCCGGGGGTCAGTTCGTCGATGATCTCCGCATCACGGCCGGAGCTGAGTCCACTGCCCCAGAAGTCCGACAGCAGGCCGCGCCGCGACGGGTGCTGGTTGCCGGGCTGCGCGGTGTACACCACCGGGACGCCGGCTTCCCGGCACGCCCGCCGGATGGCGGCCATGTTCCCGATCGCCGTGGATATCGGCTCCGTCCGGCGGTCGTAGGCGTCGATGAAGTACTTCTGCATGTCGTGGACGAGCAGGGCGCACCGTTCCGTGTCGAGCTGCCAGGGAACGCGGTTGGCGGTCAGCTCGCCGAGGGAGGGGAGGTCGTACGCGGGAATGGGGGGAATCGCCATCGGGCGTCCTTTCCGTTGATCGGTCGTCACATGTCCAGAGTGGCGCCGCCGTCGACACGGAGGTCGTGCAGCGTGATGTGGCGTGCGGCGGTGGAAGACAGGAAGAGTGCCGCGTCGGCTATGTCCTGCGGCTGGGCGACACGGCGCAGGGGGATCCCCAGCCGGTACGCGGTGGGGTCACCGGCGATCGTGGAGTCCAGGTCCGCGGTGCCGGTCCAGCTCTGGTGCAGCATCGCGGTGTCGGTCGAACCGGGCGACACGAGGTTGCACCGCACGCCCCGGCCGGCGACCTCGAGTCCCAGGCAACGGACGAACGCGGAGGCGGCGGCCTTGGACGCGGCGTAGGCACTCATGCCCACCCGGGGGGTCGACGCGGCGTTGGAGCTGATGACGGTGATCGCCCCGTGTCCGCGTGAGGTCATGCGCCGCGCGGCCTCAGAGGCGACGAGCATGGTGCCTGTCGCGTTCGTCGACAGGCACCGTTCCCAGGCCTCTTCGGCGGCTTCGAGGGCCGGCCCGGTCGCCAGCCGGCCGGCGGCGTGGACCACGACGGAGACGTCCCCGGCGGCGGATTCGGAGAGGTCGAACGCCTCGCGCACGGCGGCGCGGTCGGTGATGTCCGCGCAGACCGCGTAGGCCTTCGCCGCACGACGCTCCTGGATCTCCGCGGCGACGGCATGGACCCGTTCGTCGACGTCCCAGAGCACGACCCGGGCATCCGCGGACGCGAACGCCTCGGCGACCGCCCGTCCGATGCCTCCGGCGGCGCCCGTGACGATCACGCTCGCACCCGTCACGCCGTCGATCTGTCTCCCCTGATTCATGAAACCTAGACTATCACCGGGTTGGTTGTTACGGTAGGTCGCACCGCGGACGGCACACATTCGGCACAGCGCCGTGCCCATGCCTCCGTGTCTTCCGCACCTGTTTCGCGACCTGGAGGGTCGGATGCGCTCACACATCCTTGGCAAGATCGACCTCGATCGGACCCGGCTGGCCCCGGATCTCGCATACCTGGCCGCGGTTCCGACCGTGGAGGAGGAGTACGACGAATTCAGCAACGGTTTCTGGAAGCACGTCCCCCTGTGGAACGCCTCCGGGGACAGCGAGGACCGGCTCTACCGCGACCTCAAGGACACCGCCGCCCGGCCGACGGCGCACGTGGAGCACGTCCCGTACCTCAAGGAGATCGTGACCACGGTCTTCGACGGCGCGCACCTGCAGATGGCGCGGACCCGGAACCTGAAGAACGCCATCGTCATCCCGCACCGCGACTTCGTGGAGCTGGACCGCGCGGCCGACCGCTACTTCCGCACCTTCATGGTGCTGGAGGACAGCCCGCTCGCGTTCCACTCCAACGAGGACACCGTCATCCACATGCGCCCGGGCGAGATCTGGTTCCTGGACGCCGCGACGGTGCACTCCGCGGTCAACTTCTCGGAGATCAGCCGGCAGTCGCTGTGCGTCGACTTCGCCTTCGACGGGGACTTCGACGAGAAGGAGATCTTCGCCGACCCGACCGTCTACGCCCCCGGCGCCACGCCCACCCTGCCCGAGCGCCGTCCGTTCACCGAGGAGCACCACCGGCGCATCCTCGGCCTGGGCCAGGTGATCGAGCGGGAGAACTTCCGCGACGTCCTCTTCATGCTGTCCAAGGTGCACTACAAGTACGACGTGCACCCCAGCGAGACCTACGACTGGCTGATCGAGATCTCGAAGCAGAGCGGCGACGACCAGATGGTCGAGAAGGCCGAGCAGATCAGGGACTTCGCCGTCGAGGCCCGCGCGCTGACCGAGCGCTTCTCCCTGACCTCCTGGTGAGCGCGCGGCTCCGGCCCGCCTGACAACCATCGCCCCCGGTGGCGCGGCGCGTCGTGGATGCGCGCCGGCCGCTGGCGGACCACGGGGCACGTAGGCGGTGTACCTCCTGCCGGTTCCCGGCAGCACGTTGCTGGTTCGACTCCAGCTGCCCCGACCGCCCGACTCGAGAAGGAGCGACTGAACATGCCCACGGACGGCACAAGCCTGGCGACGACGGAGCCACAGGAAAGACGGGCATCCGCGCGGCCGGACGGCCCACGACAGCACCGCCCGAGCCGACTCCCCTCACTGACCGGCCTGCGCTTCCCCGCGGCGTTCATGGTGTTCGTCTTCCACGCCTCGCTGCCGATGCCCCTGGTGCGCCTGCTCGCCGACGACACGGTGGAGCACAACTTCGCGTGGGCCGTGGGCCCGAGCGGCGCACTCGGCGTGACGTTCTTCTTCGTGCTCAGCGGATTCGTGCTGACGTGGTCGGCTTCCGACGACGACACCGCGCCGTCCTTCTGGCGCAGGCGTTACGTCAAGATCCTGCCCAACTACGTCGTCGCCTGGATCCTCGCGATGGCGCTGTACGCGGCCGCGACGCCGCTCCTGCCCGCGCTCGGCGCCCTGTTCATGTTCCAGGTGTGGACGCCGTACTTCTCCGAGCACCTCCCGGTGAATCCGCCGAGCTGGTCGCTCGCCGTGGAGGCCGTCTTCTACCTGGCCTTCCCACTGCTGCTGGCCGGGATCAGGCGGATCTCCGCCGACCGGCTGAAGTACTGGATCGTCGGCACGGTGGCGGCGGTCTTCGTCACGCCGCTGATCACCTACCAGCTCGTGCCGGCCGGCCCGCACGTGATGCCCGGCACGGACGGCACCTCGCCGGTCCACTACTGGTTCGCCTACATCATGCCGCTGCCCCGCATCCTGGACTTCGCGCTCGGGATCCTCGTCGCGCGGGCCGTGATGCTGAACCGCTGGCGCAACATCGGCATGATCTGGTCCGCCGTCCTGCTCGCCGCCGGATACGTCGCCAGCTACTACGTGCCGTACCTGTACGCCCAGCGCGCGACGTGCCTCATCCCCGCGGTCATGCTCATCGCGGCCGCCGCCGTGGCGGACCGGGACGGCCGCTTCACCCTCTTCCGCAGCCGCGCGATGGTCTGGCTCGGCAATGTGTCCTTCGCCTTCTACCTGCTGCACTTCATCGTGCTCGCCTGGTTCCGGAAGCTGCTGGGCACCGAGATGTACGGGACCGCGACCGGCATCGCCATCATCGCCGGCGAGGCGGTGGTCACCCTGCTCGCCTCCTGGGCCCTGTACGCCCTCGTGGAGAAGCCGCTGACGCGGCGGTTCTCGCGCCCGCGGCAGCAAGCCGGCTGACGGCCCGTCGGCGCCGACCCCCCACCATTGCCCATCGGGCCGTGTAGATGATAGTTTAGTAAGTGGTCGATGATAGGGCCCAGTCGGCCCTCCACCCCGTCGCACCACCCCGGGACGAAGACGGACGGCCCCATCCGACCGCCGTCGCGGGCCGCTCACTCACCTTTTTCATCGCCACTGCCCGACCAGTGCGCCCCCATCCCCCCGCGTCCCCGAACAAGGAACCGAGTACGAGTGACGACGCTACCCGAGCAACCACTTGACGACATCGCAGCCCCGGCCGAGACCAGGAAATCGCGAGACTGGCTCCTGCTGGGCATCTCCCTGGGCTACTTCATGGTGCTGCTCGACACCACCGTCGTCGTAGTCGCGCTCCCGGCCATCGCGGAGGAGTTCCACGCCTCCGTCGACTCCCTCCAGTGGATCTCGAACGGCTACACCCTCACGTTCGCCGCGCTCCTGCTCACCGCGGGCGCGCTGTCGGACCGGCTGGGAGCCAAGCAACTCTTCCTCTACAGCTCCGCCGCCTTCGCCGTGGTGTCCGCGATCTCGATCGCGGCACCCGACTCCCTGTCCCTGGTCATCCTCCGGGGACTGCTGGGCCTGTTCGGCGCCGGCCTGCTGCCCACGTCCATGGCCCTGTTCGTCAACTCCTATCCGGATCCGGGCAAGCGTGCCCGGGCGATGGGCGTCTGGGCCGCCATCACCGGCGTCGCGCTTGCGGCCGGACCGCTGATCGGTGGTGTGCTCACCGACTCGCTCGGCTGGCGCGCGATCTTCGCCGTCAACGTCCCGGTGGCCGCGCTCAGCATCGCGATCACCGCGAAGAAGGCGCCCGCCACGGCCCCGAAGCCCGGGCGCGGCCTGGACCTGCCGGGCCAGCTCACCGGAATCGCCTGCCTCGGCCTGCTCACCTACGGGCTGATCGCCGGTGGCGAGAGCGGCTTCGGCGACCCGGTGGTCCTGTCGACCCTGGTCGCCTCGGTGGTCATGGGCGTGGCCTTCGTCATGGTCGAGCGCAAGCGGCGCACCGACGTCATGCTCCCGATGAGCCTGTTCGGCTCGTCCACCTTCTCGGCGGGCCTGCTCGCCGGACTGCTGGTCAACTTCGGCCTGTCGGGCGCCATGTTCGTCCTGTCGCTGTTCTTCCAGACGATGGACCACGCCAGTGCGATGAAGACCGGTCTGCTGTTCCTGCCGCTGACCCTGCCGACCGCGTTCAACGGCAGCTACGCGGGCAAGCTGGTCGCGAGGATCGGGCCGCGGATCCCCGCCACCCTCGGGTTCGTCCTGATGGGTGCCGGCACGCTGCTCCAGGTGCCGTTCATGCACGCCGACGCGTCGACGATCGGCAGCATGGCCGGTCTGCTGCTCCTCGGCTTCGGCATCTCCTTCGCGATGCCGTCGCTCATCAGCGCCGTCATCGGCTCGGTGCCCAAGCACCACGCCGGCATCGGCGGCGGCGCGCTCAACGCCGCCCGGCAGACCGGTGCCGTCCTCGGCGTCGCCATCCTCGGCGTGGTCATCGGCACGGGCGACGGGCCGCAGCACTACGGCCTGGCGATGGGCATCGCGGGCGTGCTGCTCCTCGCGGGCGCGCTGGTGGTGGCCGGATTCGTGGGACGGCGCTCCCCCAGCACCTGAGGATGCCCCCGGACCGTGCCGCCGGGCGGCCACCGAGTCGATGGCCCGCCGTCCGGCGGCACGCAGGTGCCCCGCGGAACCGCCCACCCCCGGGGCGCGTCTCGCGGGGCACCGCCCACATTCCCCGGCCGGAGTCCGGCCGCGCACGTCACCAACGTCCATGGAGTCACCATGCGCCTGTTCGTGTTCCACCACGCCGGTGGTTCGCACCTCATGTACCGCGACCTGGCCGCCCAGTTCCCTGGGGACTGGGAGGTCCACACCCCCGACGCCCCGGGCCGGTTGATGGACGGGCGGGTCCCGCTCGAGCGCATGGACACCCTCGTGGACCACTTCCTCACCGAGCTGGGCGACGGACTCAGCGGCAGGTTCGCGCTGTTCGGCCACAGCATGGGCGCCGCGCTGAGCTACGCGCTGACCCGCCGCCTGCTCGACGAGGGCCGTACCCCGCCCGTCTGGCTGGGCGTGTCGGCGCGCACCGCGCCCCTGCCCGCCGCCGACGGCGAGGAGCCGGGCGCGGTCCCGGTCCCGGAAGGCCCGTCCGACGAGGCCCTGCGCAGGCGGGTCGCCGCCATGGGCGGCACCCCGCAGGGCATTCTGGACGACCCCGATCTGTGGGCCCGGTTCAAGCCGACCATCCACGGGGACCTGTACCTCACCGAGTCGTGGCGGCCGCCGGCCCCCGTGCCGCTCGACGTGCCGATCTCCGCCTTCGCCGGAATCGACGATCCCGTCGTGCCCGTCGAGGCGCTCACCCGGTGGAGCTCGCTGACCCGGCGCTTCCTCGGGCTGCACCAGTTCGACGGTGACCACTTCTACTTCCAGGACGATCCCGGTCCGCTCGCCCGCCGGATCCACGCGGACATACGCCGGGCCACCGCCCTGCAGGCCACCGCCGCCGTGCCGCGCTAGCCGGCGGCCCGGGTCCATTCGACCGGCACCTCGTCCGTGTGCTCGCCCGGGAGCGGGGCGCGGCCCGGGGCGCCGGTCGGGGTGCGGTCGAAGCGGGAGGCGGGGGCCGGCTGGAGGGTGCCGCCGACGTCCACGAAGGCGCCGCGCGCGGCCAGTTGGTGGTGCTCGGCCGCCTCGGCGGCGGTGAGGACGGGGGCCACTCCGGCGTCGACGGCGTCGAAGAGCTTCACCCAGTGCGCGCGGTCCCGGGTGGCGAAGCGGGCGGCGATCCGGGCGCGCAGCTCCGGCCAGGCGGCCGCGTCGGCGCGGTCGGGGAGGTCGTCCTCCTCCGTGAGGCCCAGCTGTTCCAGGAGGTTCTGGTAGAGCCGGGGTTCGATGGCGGCGACGGCGAGGTGCAGGCCGTCGGCGGCCGCGTAGAAGGTGTAGTGCGGGGCGTCGGTGACGGTGTGGTTGCCGGGGACCGCGCGCCACTGGTGGATCAGGGTGGCGATGAGGGCGGCGCCGTCCGCGAGGGCCGTGTCGACGACCTGGCCCCGGCCGGAGCGCTCCCGCTCGTGGAGTGCGGCGAGCAGCCCGTGCACATGGGCGTTGGCGCCGCCGGCGAAGCTGGAGAGGTACGCGGTCGGGGGCGGGACCGGCGCCCCGGTCGCCGGGTCGGTGTCCAGGGCGCCGGTCAGGGCGAGCACCGCGAGGTCGTGGGCGGCGCGTCCGGCCCACTCGCCCTGTCCGCCCCAGCCGCTGAGCCGCCCGTACACCAGGCGCGGGTTGCGGGCGTGGGCGGCGGCGGGGCCGATGCCGAGGCGGTCGGCGACGCCGGGGCGGAAGCCCTCGACGAGGATGTCGGCGTGCTCGGCGAGCGCGAGCGCCCGCTCGATCCCTTCGGGGCTCTTGAGGTCGAGGGCGACGGAACGGCGGCCGCGGGAGAGCGGGTTCTCCGGGGGGCGTCCGTCCCCCACGGCCGCGGGCGCCCTGTCGACGCGTACGACATCGGCTCCGAGACCGGACAGGACGGTGCCGACGAACGCGGTGGGCGCCGAGCCCGCGAATTCCAGTACGCGGACTCCGGTCAGCGGTCCTGCCATGGCCAACTCCCTTGAATTCATGGGCGGGTGATGCCCGTCACGCTATGCGGCGGAGCTCCGGAAAGGACTGCGGAGATCCGTAGCGCCGGGAATTCACCGGCGCCGGAGACTGGGGGAATTCCCCCTTCCGCGCTTTCGAGAGGAATGACGCATGG
The DNA here is from genome assembly GCF_053616475.1 of Streptomyces sp. NPDC055815. NCBI lineage: Bacteria > Bacillati > Actinomycetota > Actinomycetes > Kitasatosporales > Streptomycetaceae > Streptomyces > Streptomyces sp. NPDC055815. Next base: position 23,783 of record NZ_JBSHDU010000035.1, read on the forward strand.
CCGTCGTCTACACCGCCGAGGTCGCTTCCACCGGAGACGGGCGCAACGGCGCCGTGCGCTCCTCCGACGGGCTCCTCGACCTGCCGCTGTCGAGCCCCAAGGCCGTCGGCGGCTCCGGCACCGCGACCAACCCCGAGCAGCTCTTCGCCGCCGGCTACGCCGCCTGCTTCCACAGTGCGCTCCGGGTCTCCGCGCGCGAGTCCAGGACCGCGCTCACGGACGACACCGTCACCCTTCGAGGTGGCACTGCACAAGGAGGACGGCGGCTTCCACCTGTCCGTGGTCCTCACCGTCGAACTGCCCGGCCTCGACCCCGCGGAGGCGCGGCGGCTCGCCGACGCCGCGCACGGCCGCTGCCCGTACTCGAAGGCGGTCCGGGGGAATGTGGACGTGCGGATCGAGTTCGCCGCGTAGGGATACGAGAAAAGCCCCCGTGGTCGTGGACCGCGGGGGCTTTTCCTCGTGCGCGGATCAGTGTTTCGCCGCCGCCGCGGCCGCCGCCGCGGCCGGGAGTGCCTCGACCACCCGGCTCACGGCCCGGTCGTCGTGCGAGGCCGAGATGAACCAGGCCTCGAAGGGCGAGGGCGGCAGATAGACGCCCTGCCGGAGCAGTTCGTGGAAGAACGGCGTGTAGCGGTACGCCTCGGTGGCGCGGACCCCGTCGAAGTCCACGACCTCGTCCTCGCCGAAGAAGACCGAGAACATGGTGCCGGAGTACTGGACCCGGTGCGCCACACCCTCCTTGGTGAGGGCCGCGGAGACCTCCGCGCCGATCGTGGACGAGACCTGGTCGAGCCGCTCGTACACCTCGGGGGTGCTGTGCCGCAGGGTGGCGAGGCCGGCGGCGGTGGCGACCGGGTTCCCGGAGAGGGTGCCCGCCTGGTAGACGGGGCCCGCCGGGGCGAGGTGGCCCATGACGTCCGCGCGGCCGCCGAAGGCCGCCGCCGGGAAGCCGCCGCCCATGACCTTGCCGAAGGTCAGCAGGTCGGGGGCGACGCCGTCCCGCCCGTACCAGCCGGAGCGACTGGCCCGGAAGCCGGTCATGACCTCGTCGGAGATGAACAGCGCGCCGTGGCGGGCGGTGATCTCCTTGAGGCCGGCGTTGAAGCCGGGCAGCGGGGGGACGGCGCCCATGTTGCCGGGGGCCGCCTCGGTGATGACGGCGGCGATCTCGTCGCCGATCTCGGCGAAGACCTTCTCGACCGCCGCCAGGTCGTTGTACGGCAGGACGATCGTGTCGCTCGCCTGGGCGCCGGTGACGCCCGGGGTGTCGGGCAGCGCGAAGGTCGCGAGGCCGGAGCCGGCGGAGGCGAGCAGGGCGTCCACGTGGCCGTGGTAGCAGCCGGCGAACTTCACGATCTTGCCGCGGCCGGTGAAGCCGCGGGCGAGACGGATCGCCGACATCGTGGCCTCGGTGCCGGAGCTGACCAGGCGGACCTGCTCGACCGGGGCGACCCGGTCGACGATCTCCTCGGCGAGTTCGACCTCCCCGGTGGACGGCGCCCCGAAGGAGGTGCCCCGTTCCAGGGCCCGGGTGACCGCCTCGACGACGGCCGGGTGGCGGTGGCCGAGGATCATCGGGCCCCAGGAGCAGATGAGGTCGACGTACTCGTTGCCGTCGCTGTCGGTGAGGTACGGGCCCTCGGCGGAGGCGATGAAGCGGGGGGTGCCGCCGACGGCCCCGAAGGCGCGGACCGGCGAGTTGACGCCGCCGGGGGTGACCTCGCGGGCGCGCGCGAAGAGGGCCGCGCTGTTCTCCGTACCGCTCATCGGTCCGCCCCTTCGCTGCTGAGCGCCGCGTCCAGGACGACCGCGCCCTTCGTGAGGACCCGCACCGGGTTGAGGTCGAGGGCGAAGCCGGGCGGCCAGTCCTGGACCAGTTCGGCGACCTTGTGGAGGAGTTCGGCGGCGGCTTCGACGTCGACGGCGCCGCGGCCGCGGGTGCCGGCGAGTATCTTCGCGCCGCGCAGGCCGGCGAGGAGTTCGGCGCCCTCGCCGGGGGCGAGCGGCAGGAGCCGGTGGCCGACGTCGTCGAGGACCTCGGTGAAGATGCCGCCGAGACCGGCGGTGAGCACCGGGCCCAGGTCGGTGGAGTGGACGCCGACGATCAACTCGACGCCCTCGTCGACGAGTTCCTCGACGAGCACCTGGCCGCCGAGCGCGGCGAGCCGCCCGTACGCCTCGGGCGCGGTGTCGGCGGTGACGCCGATCTCGACGCCGCCCGCCTCCGTCTTGTGGAGCAGGCCGGGGACGACGGCCTTGAGCACCGCCGTACCGCCGACCTCGGTGACGGCCGCCGCCGCGTCCTCGGCGCTCGCGGCGGTCCTGCCCCGGGGCACGGCGATCCCGGCCTCGGCGAGGAGCGCCTTCAGTTGCGGCTCCGTGGCCTCGGCGCCGGGTCCCGGCACGGTCCCGGGGCGCGGTGCCTCCGGGAGCGTACGGGGACGGCTGACCTCCCAGAGGGCGGCGGCGGCGCGCAGGGCGCGGGCCGGGGTGGGGTACTCGGGGAGGCCGGCCTCGCGCAGGTCGCGGGGGGCGTCGGGGGCGAGGAAGTCGGCGCCGGTGCGGGCGACGAGGATGGGCTTGCCGCCCTTCTGGGCGGCGCGGGAGAGGGCGTTGACGGCCTTCTCGACGTCGGGTCCCGCCATCACGCAGAAGGCGGCGACGATGATGTCGACGGTCTCGTCCGCGATGAGGACGTCGAGGGAGCGGTCGAAGAGGGACGGGTCGCTGAGGACGGTGGCCGTGATGTCGACCGGGTTGTCGATGGCCCCGAAGGCGGGGACGATCTCGGCGAGCGCCTCCTTGCTGCGCGGCTCCAGGGCGCTGAGCTCCAGGCCGTGGGCCTCGACGGCGTCGGCGGCGAGGATGCCGGAGCCGCCGGAGGTGGTGACGACGGCGACGCGGTTGCCGGCGGGGCGCCGCTCGGACTCGAAGACCCGGGCCACGTCGAGGAGTTCGTCGATGTCGTCGACGCGGACGATGCCGAGGCCGCGCAGGGCGGCGTCGAGGACCCGGTCGTCGGTGGCGAGGGCGCCGGTGTGCGAGGCGGCGGCGCGGCCGCCCGCCTCCGTACGGCCGGACTTGAGGAGGGCGACGGGCTTGCCCGAGCCGGCGAGCTCGCGGAGGGTGCCGATGTCCGGGGTGTCCTCCAGGTAGCCGAGGAGGCCGGTGACCTCGGGGACGGTCGCGAGTTCGCGGAGGACTTCGAGGGCGGTGACGTCGGCGTCGTTGCCGGTGCTGACCACCCAGCCGGGGCGCAGGCCGCGCTCCAGGGCGAGGCTGGCGGCGCCGAAGCCGAGGGCGCCGGACTGGCTGACGAAGGCGAGGGTGCCGGGCTCGAAGGGCACGGACTCGGCGCCGAAGAGCGGGCTGAAGGTGGCGAGGACGCGGTTCTCGTAGCCGACGGCTCCGATGCAGTTGGGGCCGATGAGCCGCAGGCCTCCGGCGCGGGCCTTGGCGACGACCTCCGCCTGGAGGCGGGCGCCCTCCTCGCCGGTCTCGGCGAAGCCGGAGGAGGCGATGACGGCGAGCTTGACGCCGGCGGCGACGCAGTCGTCGACGGCGCCGGGGACCCGCTCGGCGGAGACCATGATCAGGGCCAGGTCGACGGGGCCCGGGGCGTCCTTGACGCTGGGGTACGCGGGGACGCCGAGGATCTCCGGGGAGCGCGGGTTGACCGGCAGGACGCGGCCCTTGTAGCCGTACCGGAGGAGGTAGTCGAGCGGCTTGCGGCCCAGGGCGCCGGGGCGCTCGCTGGCCCCGATGACGGCGATGGATTCGGCTTCCCAGAGGGCCGAGATGTCACTCATGCGATGGCCTCGATCTTCTTCTCGTTCGGGTCGTTCGTGTCGCTGTCGTGGGGTGGTTCCGCCGCGGCGAAGAGGCGGGTGAAGGCGGCGATGTGCCGGGCGCCGTCCGGGTCGGCCGCGAGCTCCCGCACGAGGACGGTGGGCTGGTGCAGGGCCTTGTCGACGATGCGGCGGACGCTGCGGCCGATCTCCTGCCGGGCCGCGCCGTCGAGCCCGTCGAGACGGCGGGCGAGCCGGTCGAGCTCGGCCTCGGCCGCCTCGGCGGCGGCGGTGCGCAGGGCGGTGAGGACGGGCTTGGCTCCGGCGAGCCGGAGGCCGGTGCGGAACTGCTCGACCTCGGCGTCGATCAGCTCGTGGGCGGCCTGGACGCTGGCGGCGGAGATCTCGTCCTCCTGGCCCTCCTCCGCGATCCGGCGCAGGTCGACGAAGGTGACGCCGGCCAGTTCCGCCGCCGTGGGGGCGATGTTGTGCGGCAGGGACAGGTCGAGCAGGAACAGCTCGCGGCCGTCCCGGGCGGCGAGCGCCTCCTCGACGTGCCGGGCGGTGACGAGGTGGCCGGTGGCGGCGGTGGCGCCGACGACGACGTCGACCTCGGTGAGCAGCCGGGGCACGTCGTCGAGGTCGTAGCCCACTCCCCCGGTGGTCTCGGCGAGCCGCTGGGCCTTCTCCGGGGTGCGGTTGGCGACGTGCACCCGGTCGAGGCCGGAGCGGCGCAGCGCGGCGACGACGACGCCGGCGAAGGCTCCGGCGCCGATGACGAGGGCGGTCTTGCCGTGCAGGGAGCCGACCCGGCGCTCGAAGAAGCCGAGTCCGGCGGTGGCGAGGGAGCGGCCGGCCTCGTTGAGCCCGGTCTCGTTGCGGGCCCGCTTGCCGACGCGCAGGGCGGTCTGGACGGCCTTGGCGAGGACGCGGCCGGTGCGGTCGAGCCGCTGGGACCGTTCGAGGCCCAGCTTCACCTGGCCGAGGATCTGGTCCTCGCCGACCACGACCGATTCGAGTCCGGAGGCCACGGCGAACAGGTGGCGTACGGCCCGGTCGGAGTGGTGGCTGTAGAGGTGCGGGGCGATCTCCTCGTGGTCGACGCCGGTGTGCTGGGCGAACAGCTCGCCGAGGCCGTCGAGTTCGGGGGTGGCGGCGCGGGTCTCGGCGTAGATCTCCAGGCGGTTGCAAGTGGAGACGACGACGGCGGCGTCGATGCCGTCGACGGAGGTCACGTCGGAGACGAGCTCCTCGGCGGGCCGGTCGGTGCCGGCGAGTCTCTCCAGGAGGTCGAGCGGGGCGCTGGCATGGCTGATGCCGAGGACCAGCACGGTGGAGGACGCGGTCACCGGGTCACCGGTCCAGACTCTGGGCGAACTCGGAGGCCCAGTAGGTGATGATCTGGGTGGCGCCGGCGCGGTGGATGGAGGCGAGGCTCTCCCGGACGACCTGGTCGCGGTCGATCCAGCCCTTGGCGGCGGCCGCCTCGACCATGGAGTACTCGCCGGAGACCTGGTAGGCGGCGACGGGCACCTGTACGTGGTCGGCGATGAGCCGGACGATGTCGAGGTAGGCGAGGGCGGGCTTGACCATGACGAGGTCGGCGCCCTCGGCGACGTCGAGCGAGACCTCCAGGAGGGATTCGCGGATGTTGCCGGGGAACTGCTGGTAGCCCTTGCGGTCTCCGCGCAGGGTGGACTCGACGGCGTCGCGGAAGGGGCCGTAGAAGTGCGAGGCGTACTTGGCGGAGTAGCCGAGGATGGCGACGGACTGGTGTCCCGCCTGGTCGAGGGCCTCGCGGATGCGGCGGACCTGGCCGTCCATCATGCCGCTGGGGGCGACGATCTGGGCGCCGGCCTCGGCCTGGACGACGGCGGCCTGCGCGTACAGCTCGATGCTGGCGTCGTTGTCGACGTCGCCGTTCGCGTCGAGGACGCCGGTGTGGCCGTGGTCGGTGTACTCGTCGAGGTTGATGTCGCCGATGATCACGGTGGAGTCGCCGACCTCGGCGGCGACGTCGCGCAGGGCGACCTGGAGGATGCCGTCGGGGTCGACGGCGCCGGTGCCGGTGGGGTCCTTGTGCTCGGGGATCCCGAAGAGGATGAGCCCGCCGACCCCGTTGGCGACGGCCTCGGCGGCGGCCTTGCGGAGGGTGTCGCGGGTGTGCTGGAAGACGCCCGGCATGGAGGGGATCTCACGCGGTTCGGTGAGGCCCTCGCGGAGGAAGAGGGGCTGCACGAGGTTGGCGGGGCCGACCCGGGTCTCGGCGGCGAAGCGGCGCAGGGCGGGCGTGCGACGGAGCCGGCGCGGGCGGTAGTAGGGGGCGGCGGGGTCGGTGGCCGCGGTGTTGCGGCCGTAGGCGTCGTACGTCATGGGCGTGACTCCCTCGAAGGCGTGACGGCGTGCGGTGCATGACGGTGGGGGTACGGGCGCGGGGCGGGGTGCGGTGCGGTTCCTGCGGACACGGCATCTCCTAGAGCGCCGAGCCCAGGAAGACCTGCTCCAGGTGCTTGGAGACGGGCTCGTCGGGGCGGCTGAACCAGTAGCCGTGGCCGCTGCGCTGGAAGAGCTTCAGCTCGCCGAGCTGGACGAGGGTCTCCGCGAGCTTCACGGCGAGTCCGGCGGGGTCGATCACGGGCAGGCCGTGGAGTTCGTGGATGCCGAGGTGCCAGAGGATCTCGTTGGGGATGCCCTCGGCGGGGATGATGACCTCGGCCCCGGCCTTGGCGGCGCGCAGGGCGGCCGCCGAGTACACCTCGACGAACTCGTCGAAGTCGCCCTCCAGGGAGCGGTGTACGGAGTCCCAGCCGCCGGGCACGACCTCGTAGGAGCTGAGCGAGGACTCCAGGCGGTACTGGCGGATGTTGGCCCTGATGGGCTCCTCCAGGGGCGGCATGAAGCCGAGGACGCCGAAGCGCTGGCCGGTGAGCGCCGAGAGGAAGAAGGCCGTCTCGCCGTAGCCGAGGGTGGGGATGGAGGCGAGGTGGCGGGCGTCGCGCAGGCCGGGGTCCTGGCCGGCGGCGATCACCCAGGCGTCGTAGCCCTCCCGCTCCGCGACGAGCGCGGACTCGGAGAAGTGCCGGCTGAAGAGCACCTGGGCGGAGTGGTGGCCGACGAGGCCGAAGGGGGTGCGGTCGGGATACGTGTCGGCCGGCAGGGTCTTGATGTCGACGGTGGTGCCGGGTGCGGCGATCGCGTCGAGGTGCTCGCGGTACCACTGGTCGAGCAGCGGCAGGCGTCCCTCAACGGTGTGCTTGTGAAACCAGATCCGCATGTGCGTCACCTTTCAGGGGTCGTGGTGCGACGTCGAGAAGTGAGGCCTTGAGCAGGTAGTCGGTGGCCGCGCGGGGGTCCGCGGCGGTGCGCCGCAGGCCGGCGATCCTGGCGAGGAGTTCGGCGGGGCTGTCGAGCCCGGCGGTGCGGGCCTCGCTGCGCGGGAGGACCGCCGTCTCGACGATGGAGCGGCGTCGCGCGAGGGCCGCGTCGAGCGGGGTCTCGTCCCCGGTGCCGCCGTGCAGGACGGTGGCGAGGGCCCGGCCGGTCTCCACGGCGTCGTGGAGGCCGCAGTTCATGTTGAGGCCGCCGGCGGTCGAGGTGAGGTGGGCGGCGTCCCCGGCGAACAGCACCCGGCCGGCCCGGTAGGTCGGCAGCAGGAACCGGGCGAGCCGGTAGGTGTGCGCGTCCGTGACGCGCACGGCCCGTCCTGCGCCGCCCGGAAGGGCCTGGTCGACCCGGGCGCGCACGGCGTCCGGTGCGAGCACCTCGTCGCGGGGCGTGCCGCGCCGGATCCGGAAGATGAGCCGCCAGTGGTCGGGCATCCCGAGCGCGCTGACCGATCCGCGGGGGTCGCGGACGTACGTGAGCGCGGCGAGCCCGGGGACCAGTGCGTCGAGCGGGGCGTCGGTGACGACGCGGAGCGCGTAGTCGGGGTACTCCTCGGCCGCGCCGGGCAGTCCGGCGAGCTCGCGCAGCCGGCCGCGGCTGCCGTCGGCCGCCAGGACGTACGGGTGGTGGCCGACGGTCGTCCGTCCCGCCGCGTCCTCGGTGCGCAGCCGGACCCCGTCGCCGGTCTGCTCGGCGCCGGTGGCGGTGGCCCCGAACCGTACGTCGGCGAGGCCGGTCGCGGTCAGCGCGTCGAGCAGCAGCGGGGTGAGCCGGGCCTGTTCGACGTGGAGCCGGTAGGGGTGGCGGGTGTGTCCGGCGAGCAGTCCGTAGTCCAGTTCGGCGTGGACCCCGCCGTCCAGGTCGCGCCACTGGACGCGGTCGACGGTGCGGCCCTGGACGCGCAGGGCGGCCGCGACGCCGAATTCGTCGAGGAGGTCGAGGGTCGCGGGGTGGAAGGTGGAGGCGCGGGACTCGGTGGCCAGTTCGCTCCTGGACTCCAGGACGGTCACCGGGACGCCGGCGCGGGCGAGGACGAGCGCGGCGGTCAGGCCCACCGGCCCGGCGCCGACGACGGCGACCGGCCCGCGGCGCGCCGTACGGCCGCTCACGACACGGCCACGGCGGCGGATCGCGCGGCGAGCCTGCGGAGCAGCGGGTGCGCGTCGGGGCCTTCGGCCGGGAGGCCGAGGGTGTCGCGGGCCCACCAGGCGCCGGCCAGGTTGGAGGTGAGGAGGGTGCGCCCGTTGTCCCGGCCGAGCTCGGCGAGCGCGTCGAAGGTGAACATGCCGGTGCCGGTGAACAACAGGGTCGCGTCGTCGGGGAGTTCGGCCTCACGGACCTGGGCGACGAGTTCCTCGGTGGTCACGTCGTACGGGGAGAAGCGCGCGCCGGCCCGGATCTTGACGACCCGGTCGACGGTGAGCCCGGCCGACTCCCAGTAGGCGTGGGAGAGTTCGGTGAGCCACGGCTCGTACGGCGAGACGAGGACGAGGCGTTCGGCACCGACGGCCCGCGCGGTGTCGAGGATGGCCAGGGCGGCGGACCGCACGGGCGCTCCGAGACGCTCGGAGAGTTCCGCGCAGAGCGCGCGGTCGCCTTCGGGCGTGAGCAGGTAGTGCGAGCCGGTGCAGGAGACGACGGCGGCGTCGAGCCGCAGGCCGCCGAAATTCCCGAGGACGTCGGGGAGCACGTCGTTGTACTTCTCCAGGCGACCGCGCAGGTCTTTTCCGGGAAGTACCGGAAATCTCGAGGTGTGGACATTGAATGCGGGGCTTACGAGGCTGCCGATCTCGGGTTCGGCGGCGGCGTTCCCGGACGGAACCACCACACCGAGTCGCGGCGCCGATTGCAGAGCCATGAGCGAGTCTCTCCCATCCGTCGGTGCCATTGACATCACCGTACGGGCCGGGTGATCCGTACATCGATACGGGAATCCGCACTCCTGTCTGCGGCTCTGGAAATACGAACGGCGCCGCACCGTGAATACGGTGCGGCGCCGCCGGCCGGAATCAGGAATGCGGAATTCAGCTCGCGCGGGCCGCCTCGGCGACGAGTTCGTCGATCTTCGCGCGGCGGGTGAGTCCGCCGTTCACGGCCCAGTTGCCCTCCGGGATCTCGTTGACGACGAGCCAGACGACGGTGTCGGGGCCGGTCGCCTCGTGCACGTGCCGGGTGACCTCGACGGCCAGTGCCTCGTTCCGCTCCGGGGTGAGGAAGCCCTCCAGGGGCGTGACGACGACCAGGACGCCCGGGGGCCGGCCGGCGCCGGTGGTCGCGAGCCCCTTGGCGGCCTCGCGGACGTACACCCAGGTCGCGGCGGCGAAGAACTCGGTGTGCGGCAGCTCCATGGCCGTCAGCACGGAGTCGGCGACCTGCTGCTGCAGGACCTCCGCGGCGGGCTCGGACAGGCTGCCCTCGGGAACGGTTATCTCGACCAGAGGCATGGTGACTCCCGGTTCGGTAGGTGTCAGGGGTGTGGATCAGCAGGCCAGGGCGGCTTCGAAGCGGTCGATGGCAGCGGCCAGCTGGGCGCGCCTGCGGATGTCGAGCTTCCGGTAGATCCGGGTGATGTGCAGTTCCACGGCCCGGGTGGAGACCGTGAAGGACTCGGCGATCTGCTTGTTGGTCAGGCCGTCGAGCATCATCGTGGCGATGCGCCGCTCGTGGGCGGTCAACTCCTCGCGGGCGCCCGGCGGGGCGGTCGGCTCCTCGCGCGCGCCCGGAGGGGCGGGAGGCGTGAGGGAGGCCGGCACGCCCCCGCGTATTCGCTCGTGGGTCCCGGCTCCGCCGGTGGACCGTTCGAGGCCGGCAAGCACCACGTGTCCCATGACGGCGTTCCACTCCCGGACCCGTAGTTCGCCGACGACCTGCGCCTGTGCGTACGGGTCGGCGTACAGGACCCTTAAGAGCGTGCGGCGGTCGGGTGCCTCGCAGACCAATAATTCCCCGGTGCCGTCCCGCCATGGTCCGCCGCCGAGCAGGATGCCGCGTGCGGCCATTCTTTTCCAGTAGGCCCGGTGCGCCTCTCCGAAACTCAACCGGCCCGTCTCATTGCCACGGAAAACGAGTTCGACCACAAAAGCCACTGACGACTCCCCCATTAAGGCCGGGTGTTTCCACTTGTGACGCTACCATCCACCGCCCGCCCATTGAATGAACACAATGTTGCGGACGGCGGCCCGGCATTTCATGGGTTCCGACGGGGCTCGGCTAATCGGCCGCCGCGGGTGTCGGTACGGGGGCGGCCCCGGGAGCCGGTTCGGGCGCCGGGCGGGGCTTGCGGCGCAGCAGTCCGGTGGCGGCGAGCACGGCCACGGCGCCCAGCCACACGGTCCAGCCGAGCGGTTCGCGCAGCACGACGGCGCCGAGCACCACGGCCACCGCGGTCATGAGGTAGGTGACGGTGGAGGCCACCGTGGGCCCGTCCTTGATGATCAGTTCGAAGTTGAGCAGCGCGGCGAAGCCGGTGCAGACCACGCCGAGGACGAGGACCGAGATCACCGAGTCGGCGCGCCAGGTCACGGTCTGGAGGCCCAGGAACGGGAAGGCGGCGAGGAGCAGCACGGTCGCCACGCTGAGCTGTCCGCCGGCCAGCATCAGCGGCGGAATGCCCCTGCCCACGAGGAACTTGCCCATGTAGGCGAAGCTGGCGCCGAAGCTGATCGAGCCGAGGACGAAGCAGAGGATGCTCCAACCGCTGCCCGCGGAGGCCGAGTTCCAGGGGGAGGCGATGAGCGCGGTGCCGCCGAGGCCGAGCAGCACTCCGCCGGCCTTGAAGCCGGAGACCCGCTTCTCCTGGCCGAGGAGGAGCGCGGCGGCCAGGGTCCAGATCGGCGCGCTGCCGTTGACGACGGCGGCGACGCTGCTGGAGCCCTCGATCTCGCCTTCGGCGTACAGGGTCCAGGGGACGGCGTTGCCGAGGAGCGCGGCCACCGTCAGATGCCCCCAGGTGGCGGGCTCCTTGGGCAGCCTGAGCCCCTTCGCGTAGCCGATGGCGAGGATGACGACGGCACCGAGGGCGAGCCGGATGAGCACCATCTGCACGGGCGAGAAGCCGTATCCGGCGATCTTGATCCACAGGAAGACGGAGCCCCAGATGAGGCTCAGCGCGGCCAGCCGCGCGTAGGTGGCTTTGGACATGGGTGTTCCCGCTCCAGGAGAGGACAAGGGGAGAAGAAGGGGACGCGCGGACGGGTCCGCGGTACGGGAACGAGCCTCGCAGCGGCTGCCGGACGGGTCCAGCAACGGCTCGTGGACGGTACCTTCCACGAGCCGTGGCGAATCGCGTTCCGCCTGGTCAGGAGGCGACGTTCCCCCTGCTCGGGCGGCGGCGTCCCCCTTGGTCAGGCGGCGACGGCCGCCCGGGCCACGGTGTGGAGCGCGTCCAGGACGGCGGCGATCTCCGGGGAGGTCTGGCTGCCCTCCCGTACGGCCGCGAAGACCGTACGGGACGGGGCCTGCTCGCTGAACGCGCGGATCGTCACCTCGGGCCGCGGCGCCGGCTTGGCCATCCGCGGGACGAGCGCGACCCCGAGGCCGAGCCGCACCGCCGCGAGGGTGGCATCCCAGTCGCCGATGGCGTGGGAGGCCTGCGGGGTGAACCCGGCGGCGGTACAGGCGGCGACGCCGATGTCGTGACACATGCCGGTCGTCGCGAAGATCCAGGTCTCCTCGGCGAGGTCGGCGAGGAGCAGCCGGGGGTTGTCGAGGAGCCGGTGGCCCTCCGGCAGGGCGATGTCGAAGGGGTCGTCGCAGAGCACGACCCGGTGGAAGCGCGGGTCCTCGCCGGCCGCCCCCGCGGTGTCCGCGGAGATGACGACGTCCGTCTCCCCGCGGTGGAGCAGCGAGAAGCTCTCGGGCGGGTCGATCTCGGCGAGCGAGGTCCGCAGCAGCGGCCGGGTCTCCCGCAGCCGGGCCACGGCGGGCAGGATCAGCGCCGACAGGGTGGTGGAGAAGCCGGCCACCGCGACCTCGCCGCGCTCGCCGCTCTCGTGCGCGGCGAGCTCGGCGCGCATCTGCTCGACCTGGGTGAACACGGCGTCGGCGTGCCGGAGCACGATCCGCGCGGCGCCGGTGAGGCGCAGCCGGCGCCCGGACGGTTCGGTGAGCTGGACGCCCAACTCCCGTCCCAGGGCGCTGATCTGCTGGGACACGGCCTGCGGGGTGAGGTGGAGGGCCTGGGCGGCCGCGCTGACGGTGCCGCGCTCGCTGAGCTCCCTGAGCACGCGCAGCTTCCGCAGGTCCAGATCGGCCACGTCCCGCACTCCCTCCCCGTGAGGCCCCTCACCGTTTCGTCATCGTACGCAGCCGGCGTCCACGTCGATGACCTCCTTGACCAGTGTCTCCAGGACGTCGAGGTCCCGCGCGGTGCGGCCCGCCTCCCGCCGGTCGCCCGGGTAGGTGGGGTCGAGGACGACGGCGCCCGCGCCCAGGTCCTGGAGGAGTCCGAGGTCGTCGGCGATCTGCGCCAGGGTGCCCTCGCCGAGCAGCCTGCCGGGGCCCAGCGGCCGTGGGGTGACCCGCAGTTTGATCCGGGGACAGAGCTCGGGCACGGGGAGTTCCTGCTCCTCGGCGACCTGGCGGAGCGTGGGCAGTCCCACGCCGAGGAGCCAGTCGCCGGAGACGGAGGTGGGGTGCCAGGCGTCGCCGAGGCGGACGGCCCGGCGCAGCGCCCCGTAGCTGTGGCCGCCGACCCAGACGGGCGGTCCGGGCCGCTGCACGGGCAGCGGCCCGGTGTGGACCTCGCGGAAGGAGACGTGGGCGCCGTCGAAGGAGGCGACCTCGTCGGCCCAGCAGGCCTTGATCGCGGCGAGGTACTCGTCGCTGATGGCACCGCGCCTGCGGTAGGGCACGTCGAGGACGGCGAACTCCCGGGCGGCCCAGCCGGCGGCCGCGCCGAACACGAGACGGCCGTTGCTGAACCGGTCGATGTTGGCGGCGACGCGGGCGGTGTGCACGGGATGCCGGTACGGAAGGATCGTCACGGTCGTGCCGAGCCCCACCGTCCTGGTGACCCCGGCGAGCCAGGCGAGGGTCGCGAAGGGGTCGTAGAACGGGGCGGGGAAGAGGTGCTGGACGTCCGGGGTGAGCGCCACGTGGTCGGAGACCATGGCGTAGTGGTAGCCCATCGCCTCGACCCGCAGCGCCCAGTCGGCGAGGGCGTCGGGTGTGGCTTCGGGCCCGTAGTTCGGCAGATTGACGCCGAATTTCATGAGGCGTTCCTTTCGGGGGCCTCGGCCGCGGCTCCGGCCCCGTTCCTTTCGGGGGCCTCGGCCGCGGCTCCGGCCCCGTTCCTTTCGGGGGCCTCGGCCGCGGCTCCGGCCCCGTGTGCGGTGTCCGGGAGGTCGGGCCCGGTGGTGCGCCGGGCCACGGTGACGTGGAAGAGGACTCCCGCGAGCGCGGCCCCGGCGGCGAGGAGCGGGAGCAGGCGGGCGTCGAGCCCGTGGGCGAGGGCGAGGCCGCCGAGCGCGGAGCCGGCGGCGCCGCCGAGGTAGGTGGCGGAGCTGTTGAGGCCGACGGCGGCCGCGCCGCCGTCCTGGGCGAGGAGCCGGTGCTGCTGCGGGACGACGAAGGCCCAGCCGACCGCGCCCCAGACGAGCAGGGGCAGCAGGACGAGGCCGGGTACGGCGCCGGTCCACGGCAGCAGCGCCAGGGCGGCGCCGAGGACGCCGAGGAGCGTGACGGCGAGGCGGGCGGGCTGCCCGGTGCGGTCGACGAGGGTCCCGGCGAGGAAGCTGCCGCAGACGCCGCCGATGCCCCAGACCCACAGGTACGGCACGGCGCTGTCCACGTCGGCGACGCGGTGCAGGACGGGTTCGAGGTAGGTGTAGAGCCCGAGGCTGGCGACGGTCTGGGTGAAGGTGACGGCGACGACGACGGCGACCCGGGGCCGGGCGAGGGCGCCGAACCGGTCGCGCAGCGAGGGCGCCGCCGCTCCGCGTACGGGCGGCAGGGCCGTCGCGACGCCGAGCAGCGCGGCGAGGCCGAGCGCGGTGATCAGCCAGAGGGCCGCCCGCCAGCCGGAGCCGGCCGCGACGAGCAGCCCGAGCGGCACGCCGAGCACGGTGCCCGCGCTCATCCCGCCGAGGACCAGGCCGAGGGCGCGCCCGCGGCGCTCGGGCGGGACGAGCGCGACGGCGGCGGTGGCGGCGGCCGGGGTGAAGAGGCCCGCTCCGGCGCCGGCGAGGGCCCGGGTGCCGAGCAGTTCGGCGTACGAACCGGCGAGCGCCGTCCCGGAGTTGGCGAGGACGAAGACGACCAGGGCGGCGACGAGGACGGTTCGGGTGCCCCAGCGGGCGAGGACGGCCGAGAAGAGGGGCGCGGCCAGGGCGTAGCAGAGGGTGAAGGCGGTGACGGACTGGCCGGCGAGGGAGACGGAGACGCCCAGGTCGGCGCCCATGTCCGGGAGCAGTCCTGCCATGGCGTAGGCGTCGGTCCCCATGGCGAAGGACCCGAGTGCGAGCAGGGCCACCGCGCGCGTGCCGCCCATCACACCCCCCTTGTGGTCGTCGTACGGAACGGTCCTCGGGACGCTACTGACCCCTGGCGCCCCTGGGGGTCCACAAGGCCGAAGAGGGTTCGGGGTTCCGCAGCCTCGCGCCCTCGGGGCCCTCGAATCGGCCGGTCACCGGCCTACCGTGGATCTCTCCAGGAAGCCCAGGCTCTCCAGGAACCCCAGGAGGGAGTCCACCGTGCTCGACCTGTCCGTCATCAACGCGATGTTCCCGCCCGACCTCCCGGAACCGGCCGACTGGGAGCGGCGGTTCGGGCCGCGCGCCCTGCCGGACGGCGCCGAGGTCACGCGCTTCGCCCCGAGCCCCACCGGACACCTGCACATCGGGGGCCTCTACACGGCGGCGGTGGCCCGGGCGCTCGCCCGTCAGTCCGGCGGGGTGCACCTGCTGCGCGTCGAGGACACCGACCGCTCCCGCCAGGTCGCGGGAGCCGCCGAGGAGTTCTCCCGGCTGCTCGGGGCCTTCGGGCTCGCCCCGGACGAGGGCGGCGTCGCCGGGGACGGGGCCTGGGGTCCGTACCTCCAGTCGGAGCGCCGGGAGATCTACCTCAGCCAGGTGCGCGAGCTCCTGCGGAGCGACCGCGCGTACCCCTGCTTCTGCGGCAAGGAGCTGCTCGCCCGGAGCGCGGAGGAGCAGCGCGCGGGCCGCTCGCCCCTCGGCTACTACGGGCGCTGGGCGCCGTGCCGGACGCTCGCACCGGAGGAGGCGGCGCGGCGGCTCGCGGCGGGCGAACCGTATGTGGTGCGGTTCCGCTGCCCGTACGAGTTCCCCGGCCGGGTGCGGTTCACGGACCGCATCCGGGGCTCCGTCACGATGCAGGACAACGGCAACGACATCGTTCTCCTGAAGTCCTCGCAGGAGGAACTGCCGCTGCCCACCTACCACTTCGCGCACGTCGTGGACGACCACCTGATGCGGGTGACGCTCGTGGTGCGCGGCGAGGAGTGGCTGTCCTCGGCCCCGGTCCATCTGCAGCTGCACGCGGCGCTGGGCTTCGAGCCGCCCGCGTACGCGCACCTCGCCCCGCTGATGAAGGCGGAGGGGCCCTCGCGCCGCAAGCTGAGCAAGCGCAAGGACCCCGAGGCGTCGGTGGACTACTACCTGTCGGCCGGCTATCCCCCGGCGGCCGTCCAGCACTATCTGCGGGGCCTCGCCAACGTCCGGCTCATGGACGTCCCCACCGCCGAGGCGCTCGCCGCCGACGTCCGGCTCGACGGCATGCGCCCCTCGGGTCCCCTGCTCGACCTGCCCAAACTGCACTCGTTGAGCCGGGAGTTCATCGCCTCGCTCACCCCGGGCGAGCTGTACGCGCAGCTCCTCGCCTGGGCGGAGGAGTACGACCCCGAGCTCGGCTCCGTCCTCGCGCGCCACGAGGGGCTCGCCCTGGCGGCCGTGGCCACGGGCCGGCCGGAGGGCGCGCCGGCCCGCAAGGACCTGGAGCGCTGGTCGTGCTTCCGCGACCGGTACGGCTTCTTCTTCGCGGAGCTCTTCGGCCGGGCACCGGCACCGGGGGACGACCGCTACGGCGGCCTGCCCGAGCTCCGCGTACGGGAGATCGCGGCCGCGTTCGCCGTCGTCGCCCCGGAGGACTGGTACGCGGAGCTCGGGGAGATCGCCGGGCGCCACGGCCACGCTCCGGACACGGCCTCCTGGCGCCGGGAGCCGGACCGCTGGGCGGGCCCGCCGAGGGCCGTCGCGAACGTGGTCCGGGTCGCGCTCACGGGAGCCACCCGCAGCCCGGACCTCGTGGCCGTGGCCCGCGCCCTGGGCCGGGACGAGGTGGTGCGCCGCCTCACCGCCGTGGCGGGGTGAGGCGGCGGGACCCGTCTAGTGCAGCGGCAGGGCCCGGGCCGGTGCGCGGAAGCCCGCCGCCGGCGCCTTCGTCCGGAGGAGCCCCTTGTCACTGGAGCTCGCGGGCGCGTCCGCGCCCACCGGGGTGGTGGTCATGGGACGGGCGGCGGCGCAGCGCTGCTTCTCGGCCTCGGACATGGGCCCGGTGCGCTGGAGCAGCCGGTCGGGCACGGCGCGGGAGGGGCCGTCGACGACGGCGTGCAGCCGGTAGTCGTCCTTCTTGCTGACGAACCAGCCCTCGACCCGCTCGCGGCTCGGCTGCAGCTCGACCCAGCTGACCTCGCCGGGCTGGATCCGCTCCACGACGGTCCGCTGGTCGCTGCTGAACCATTGCCAGGCCCGCTGCCAGCCCTTCTCGTACGCCTGGGAGAACTGGGTGGCCATCGGCCGTTCCTTGATCCGCTTGGCGTCCTCCACCGGGTCGCCGCTCGTGGGCAGCCGGGCCACCTCGGGGAGGGCGAGACCGGCGTCGGCGTACGTCTGGGCGATGCTGTCGTGGCTGCGCTCGGAGTACGAGAGGACCCGGCTGTGCTCCAGGGTGTTGCGGGTGCAGTTGACGTAGGCCTCGCCGACGACCCGCGCCTTGTCGTAGTAGCGGAAGGAGGTCCGGGCGTCGGGCCGGAAGGTGCAGGCGTTCTCGCCGTTGCAGGCGGCGGCCGCGTTGTGGAGGCTGCTCTCCCGTTCGTTGCCCTTGTACGCCTCCGAGGTGCCGAGGCGCGTCTTGTCGACGGTCTTGTCGACGGCGGGCGGCACTTCGACGGCGCGGATCCGGGCGATCATCGGCGAACAGGTCACATGGGTGCGGGAGTCGGTGACGCGTGAGGTGAAGGTGAGCACCGGCTCGTTCTCGCCGGCGGTGAAGACGTAGGCGCGTCCGGTCCAACGGCCCTTGCCGGGCGTGCCCTTGACCCGGCCGGGGTCGCCGGCGGTGGTGACCTCCTGGACGGGGCCGCCGGAGCCGCTCACGGCGTACGGCTGGCCGTCGGCGACCTGTTCGCCGGTGCACTCCTTGGAGACCGCGGGGCTGTCCTCGTAGGCCACGGTGACCTTCGCCCCGGCGCGGACCCCGCGGAGCCGCTGGCGGAGGGTGTTGCCGTCCTTCTGGAGGGCGACGCCGTGGGAGGCGTCGGTGCGGCCCGAAGCGGCGGGCGAGTAGCGCTGGTTGAGGCCGGTCCAGTGGTCGAGGCCGACGGTGGTGGGGCCGTCGCCCTTCATGACGGGGTCGGCGAAGTCGCCGTTGAGGACGGTGACGTCCTGTTCGGCGGGGGCGGCCTGCGTCGCGTACGAGACGGGGGCGACGGGCAGCAGCAGTCCGGCGGCCCCGAGGACGGCGAGGGCGGGGAGCGTGGTGCGGTGCATGGTGGTTCTCCTCCCGGGTCAGGAAGCGGCGGCGGGCAGGACGGCGACGTGCTTGGGTGCGGCGGCCGGAGGCACCGCCCGTGCGGCGGGGATCTCGGCGGCGGACGGGGGGCCGGGAGCGGGGGCGGGGCCGGGAGCCGGAGTCGGGGCGGTGTTCTGAGGGGGCCGCGTGCCGCCGCAGACGCCGGCGGGCGCGGCGTACGTCTGGGCGATGAACGAGCTGCTGGTGACCATCGAGGGGCTGTCCACGGCGATGCCGATGATGCGTTGCCCGGTCTTGGCGACAAGGCTGCCGACCACGCGCCGCATGGCGGCGTTCGCCCCGAAGACGAGCATGTCGTGCGCGTGGACGGTGGTCTTGTAGACCGTCTGCTCGCTGTTCTCGACGGTCCACGACTTGGAGTACGTGGCCTTGAAAGCGGCCGCGAAGGCGAGCCGCGCGGTGAGCGAGCCGGAGGCCGTCGCGCCGCCGGACACGGTGGTCTTGTTGCCGTTCGTGGAGGTGGGGCCCTTGTCGAGCTGGGGCGTCTTGTGTTCCATGGCGGTCTCGTTGGCGAGGTTGGCGGTGACCTGGCCGGTGGCGGCGACCGTGCCCTCGGCGGTGATCTGGCCGGAGATCTCGCCGCCGATGTTGTCGGTGGTGCCGGTCTTCAGGGTGACGGTCCGCTCGACGGCCATGTCGCTCTGGGTGCAGTTGATGACCGCGTTGCCGAGCGACCTCACGGTGGTGGCGTACTCGCGGCTCAGCTTGGGGTCGATCGTGAAGGTGCAGGCGGAGCGCTCGGTCCGGCAGTGCTTGAGGACGTCGTCGACCTCGGCCGGGCGCCCGTCGGCGGTGAGGGCGCGGGGGACGGGGGTCTCGCCCGGCCCTTCCTCGGCGGCGGCGGGCGGGGCGAGCAGCGTCAGCGGCGCGGTGAGGCCGAGGACGAGCACGGGCAGGAGGGCGCGGGGACGGCGCGGAGACATGACGAAGGAACCCTTCGGGGGGTGGGGGGTGTGGTCAGGAGCCGAGCAGGGAGCAGAGTTGGCCGACCGGGAAGGGGGACTGTCCCGGGTCGGTGGACCCCTGCGGCAGCGAGCCGGGGAAGGACGCGCAGGTCGAGGAGACGGCCTCGGCCGCATTGTTCCCGGGTTCGGGCTTGTTCGTGGAGATGGTCTCGGTCATGTCCTTGAGACCCTTCTCCTCGTCGGCACCCTTGCCGCCGGTCAGCTTGTCCATGCAGGAGGAGGAGCCGGGCGGGCACTCCTTGAGCTTCTCCCCGGCCGCCTTGATGTCCTTGTCGGCCTGGGCGGCCGCCTCGTCGTTCTTCTTCTGCTTCTCCTCGATCTCCTTGGCCTCCTTGGCGTTGGCCTCCTTGTCCAGGCAGGCCTGGTCGTCGGGCTTGCACTCCTCGGCGTGGGCGACGGAGGCCGCCGGCAGGGCCAGGGCGGCGGCGAGCAGGGCGACGCCGAGGGCACGGCGCGCCTTCACGTAGGGCATGGGAACTCCCTTGGGACAGGGGTGTGTTGGGGGTGCTCGGAAGGGGACGCCAGGGGCGGACAGGGGACTGTCCTCAAGATCACCGAGCGTGCTCCGACGCTAGCCGCAGGGGCCCCGGCGGCCCGGCGCGACACACGGCGCGGCGCGCGCCGACGGGCCCGCTCACCACTTCGGCGGAGCGCACTCGGGGCCGCCGCGAGGGGCCCGATCCGGGTGCTTCACGGGCGGCTCGCCGGGCCCGTCGGTCCACCCGTTCGTAGGGAATCCGGGGCGTGGAGGAGACGGCGGGCGACCGTATACGACGGGGTCCTTCACTCCCCCGGCCGCCGCCGTACGGCGGTCCGCCGGCGCCGGCCGAGGAGTCCCTCCTTGGGGGCGTCCGGAGGGTGAACGCGCCCCCGGAACCGCGCCCCCGAACGGGCGTCCGTCAGACGGGTGTTTCACCGCGTCCCGCTCGCCACGGTGATCATTCTCGGCCAGTCTGATCTTGTGCCCGGCGGCCCGTCCCGGCCGCCGCACCCCGCCCTTGGGCGTCCCATGCCCAAGGGCCCGGCACGGCCTGTCCGCATGACCCGCGCCCGAACCGCCTGCCCCTGTGGGGCCGTCGGCCGACCGGGCGCAGCGCTCCCGTATGTCCCCATCGAAGGAGAGCAGAGCCATGTCCCGTACACGCCGCAGTCCCCTGCGTACCCCCTGGCGAAGCCTGGCCGTCCTCACGGCCGCCGCCGCGCTCGCCGCCGCACCGACCCCCCTCGCGCTCGCCAACGAGGGCAATCCGACCGTCCTGAGCTGGGGCGCCGGCCGCACCGGCCAGCTCGGCAACGGCACCCTCGCCGACAGCCTCAGCCCCACCTCCGTCACCAGCCTCTTCCGCGGCGACGTCGACCAGGTCTCGGCCGGCGGCACGTCCTCGGCCGACTCGTTCGTCCTCGCCCGTACGGACAAGACGGTCAAGTCCTGGGGCCACAACTCCTCCGGCCAGCTCGGCAACGGCGGCAACACCAACCAGACGGTCCCCACCACCGTCCCGCGCCTGAGCAACATCAAGGACATCGCGGCCGGCGGGAAGCACGCCCTGGCCCTCGACACCAGCGGCCAGGTCTACTCCTGGGGCGACAACGCCTACGGCCAGCTCGGCAACAACCGCACCGGCGACAGCCGTACGGTCCCGGACCGCGTCCAGGGCATGCCCAAGGTCAAGCAGATCTCGGCCGGCTGCGACTTCAGCCTCGCGCTCCTGGAGAACGGCAAGGTGTACGCCTGGGGCCGCGGCATCCACGGCCAGCTGGGCACCGGCAACCGCGCCACCAGCGCCGTGCCCCGGCAGGTGCAGGGCCTGGAGAACATCGTGGAGATCGACGCCGGCTGCTACCACGCCCTCGCGCTGACCGCCGACGACACGGTGAAGTCCTGGGGCTACAACCTCTACGGCCAGCTCGGCAACTCCTCGACGAAGTCCTCCACCGTCCCCGTGGACGTCGACTGGCTGGAAGGCGTCTCCGACATCGAGGCGGGCGCCTTCCACAACTACGTCAAGACGAGCGACAGCCACGTCTGGGGCTGGGGCAACAACCAGTACGGCCAGCTCCTGGAGGGCGACGAGGCCTTCGGCGACAACATCTCCCGCACCAACCGCACCGCCCCCGTCGAGATCCCGCGCCTGGAGGGCGTCCAGCACCTCGCGGCGGGCGCCCGGCACGGCGTCGCGGTCACGGCGGACGACGTCTTCGCCTGGGGCCACAACGGCGAGGGCCAGCTCGGCAACGGCACGACGGTCGCGCGCTTCGAATCGGTGAAGATCCTCAACGAGGGCTCGGCGATCAAGGACGTGGCCGTCTCCCTGGGCGGCAACACGACGTACGCGTACTGAGCCGGTGAACGGCATGACGTACGCGTACGTGCGCGGCCTCGCGACGGCCCTCGCCCTCGTGGCGCTCACCGGCCAGGCCCACGCCGAACCGAGCGATCCGTGGGTACGGGCCTGGGGCCGGAACAGCACCGGGCAGCTCGGCAACGGCAGCACGCTCGACCAGCCGACGCCGGCATCGGTCACCGGCCTGGCCCGGAAGGACGTGCGTGAACTCGCCGCCGGCGGCGCGAGCGCCAACCGGCCGTTCGTCGTGGCTCTGCTCCAGGACGGCACGGTGCGCTCCTGGGGCGGCAACGAGAGCGGCCAGCTCGGCGACGGAACGACGACCGACCGGAGCTTTCCCGGCGCCGTCGCCGGACTCGACCGGGTGTCCGACATCGCGGCGGGTCAGCGGCAGGCCTACGCCGTCCGGAAGGGGCGCGTGCTGGCCTGGGGCTCCAACGCCTCAGGGCAGCTCGGCAACGGCAGCACGGCGCAGAGCACCGATCCGCCGGTCACCCGCCCCGTCGCCGTACAGAGTCTCGACCGGGTCAAGGACCTCGCGGCCGGTTGCGACCACGCCGTCGCGCTCCGCGAGGACGGCTCGGTCTGGACGTGGGGCGCCAACGGGAGCGGCCAGCTCGGCATCGGCTCCACCAGCAACCAGAACACACCGAAGAAGGTGGCGGATCTGCAGGACGTCGTGGCCGTCACCGCGGGGTGCCTGCACTCCGCGGCGCTCCTGGCGGACGGCACCGTACGGACCTGGGGCCGCAACGCTCAAGGCCAGCTGGGCAACGACAGTACGGCGCAGAGTCCCGTCCCCGTGACGGTCAAGGGGCTCGACGACGTCGCCGGAGTCTTCGCGGGCTGGTACCACGGCTTCGCGGTGCTCGACGACGGGAGCGTCCGTGCCTGGGGCTGGAACCAGTACGGCCAGCTCGGCGACGGCAGCACCGTCACCCGCACCACTCCGGTACCCGTCCCCGCGCTGACCGGCGTCACCTCGATGTCCCTCGGCCGGCACCACACCCTCGCCGTCCTCGACGACCAGTCCGTCCTCGCCTGGGGCGACAACGCCTCGGGACAGCTCGGCGACCCCACCGTCACCGCGTCGGCGACCCCGGTCCCCGTCCTTCCCGCCGGAAGCGGCACGACCCACGTCCCCGCCTCCTCCTCCTGGGCGTCCAGCTACGCCTACTGACCCCCCACCTCTTGAAGCGAAAGGCACGCAGATGACCCCACCCCTGCGTCTCACCCTCCTCGCCGCCCTGTCCCTCGCGGCCCTCACCACCTCCGCCCTTCCCGCCTCCGCCGGCACCGACCCCTGGGTGCGCGCCTGGGGCGAGAACGCCCAGGGGCAGCTGGGCAACGGCAGCGTCCTCGCCCAGCAGACCCCCGCGGCAGTCACCGGCATCGCCCGTGACGACGTCCGCGAGCTCTCCGGCGGCGGTGGCGGCGCCGCCGCGGCCGCCAACGGCTTCGCCGTCGCCCTCCTCAAGGACGGCACCGTGAAGACCTGGGGCTCCAACGCCACCGGCCAGCTCGGCAACGGCACCCTCACCGCCCAGTCCTTCCCCGCGACCGTCGCCGGGCTCTCCGGCGTGAGCGAGGTCTCCGCGGGCCTCAACCACGTGCTCGCCGTCAAGGGCGGCCGGGTCCTCGCCTGGGGCTCCAACGCCTCCAAGCAGCTCGGCACCGGCCAGGACACCACCAGCCCCTACAAGGCCCCGATCCCCGTCCAGAGCCTGGACAAGGTCAAGGACGTCGGCGCGGGCTGCGACTTCAGCGTGGCGCTCCGGCAGGACGGCACGGTCTGGACCTGGGGCAAGGGCGACAACGGACGCCTCGGCACCGGCACCAACACCACGCGCGAGACCCCGCAGAAGGTCCCCGACCTCGCAGACGTCGAGTCGATCGCCGTGGGCTGCGAGCACGTCCTCGCCCTCACCGCCGACGGCATCGTCAAGGCCTGGGGCAAGGGCGCCGAGGGCCAGCTCGGCAACGACTCCACCACCGACAGCAACAAGCCGGTCGACGTCGCCTACCTCGACGCCGTGGCGAAGGTCTTCGCCACCTCCGCGTCCGGCTTCGCCGTCCTCGACGACGGCAGCCTGGCCGGCTGGGGCAAGAACACCGACAGACAGCTCGGCGACGGTACGGCCTCCAACCGCACCACCCCGGTCGTCCTGGACGCCCTCAAGGGCGTGCAGAGCATCGCGGGCGGCGCCGACTTCACGGTGGCCGCGCTGGACGACGGCTCGGTGATCGGCTGGGGCGCGAACGCGGCGGCCCAGCTCGGCGACGGCTCGACCACCAGTCCCCCCGGCACCACGGTGGCGCTGCCGCCCGGCAGCGGCGTCACCCAGGTCGCCACGACGATGACGGGCAAGTCCGCCTTCGCCTACTGACGACGGCGCGACTCCCAGGCCCGGAGGTCCGCGCGCACCCCCGCACGGACCTCCGGACCACCCGCGCCACGGGCCGGACCCGACTCCCCGGCACCGCCGCGACAAGGCCCGACGCGGCTCCCCGTACCACCCAGCCGAGCGCCCGACGGCGGCTCCCCGTACCACCCAGCCGAGCGCCCGGCGCGGCTTCCCGCGCCGCCGAGCCTGGCCAGACACGTCGGTGACCTGGCAGGATCGCGGCATGCTCGCCTCGCTCTCCCGTGTCGCCCGCCGCCGTCTCCTGGCGGTCGCGGCCGCGCTGCTCGCGGTGGGCGCGGTGCTCGTGTGGTGGCTGGTTCCCTTCGGTTCCCCCGCCCCGAGCGGCTCCGTCACGTTCAGTACGGGTGTCCCCACCGGCGTGTACCAGAAGTACGGCGAGCTCCTCAAGAACGCCCTGGCGCAGGACCTGCCCGAGGTGTCGATAACGCTCAAGGACAGCGAGGGCTCCCAGCAGAACCTGGCCCGGGTGGCGAGCGGCGCGGCCGACTTCACGGTCGCGACGGCCGATGCGGTGGCCCAGTACGAGCGCGACCGCAGGCCCGGTTTCGAGCGGCTGCGCGGCTGCGCACGGCTCTACGACGACTACGTACAGCTGGTCGTGCGCAAGGGCTCCTCGCTGCAGCGGGTCCAGGACCTGCGCGGCCTGCGGGTGGGCGTCGGCCAGGACGGCTCCGGCGTACGGCTGATCGCCGACCGGGTCCTCGCGGCGGCTGGCCTGACGCCCGTCCGGGACATCGAACCGGTCTCGGCGGGCATCGACACGATGCCGGGGCTCCTGGAGGACGGCGAGCTCGACGCCTTCTTCTGGTCGGGCGGCCTGCCCACCGACGCGGTGCAGAAGCTGTCCGAGCGCTTCCCGGTCCGGCTGATCCCGCTGGACGCCCGCCTGGTCGACCGGCTGCACGACGTCGGCGCGTCGACCCGGTTCTACCGGTCGGCGGTGATCCCGGCGGACGCGTACGCGAAGGCGCAGGACGGCCGGGAGATCGAGACCCTGGCTGTGGCGAACCTGCTGGTCACCACGGTGGACGCGGACGAGGACCTGGTGGAGGGCTTCACCCGGACCGTGATCAGGAGCCGGGACGGCATCGGCCGCCAGGTCCACCCGGCCCAGCTGGTCGACCTGCGGACGGCCGTCTACACCGAGCCCCTGAAACTCCACGACGGCGCCCGCCGCTACTACCAGTCGGTGAAGCCCTAGGACCTGTCCGGCGCGTACCGGGGCACCGTGACGGTCACCTGCAGGCCGTGCGGTTCGTTCGGGGCGAAGGTCACGCCTCCGCCGCCCGCCGTCAGCAGCACGCGCGCGATGGAGAGGCCGAGGCCCGAGCCCTTGATGTTCTGGTGCCGGCCCGAGCGCCAGAAGCGGTCGCCGACCCGGCCGAGCTCCTCCTCGGTGAGGCCCGGCCCGTGGTCGGCGACGACGACGGCCACCGACGACCGGTCGGGGACGACGGTGACCGTGACCGACTCCCCGGCGGGGGTGAACTTGAGCGCGTTGTCGATCACGGCGTCGAGGGCGCTGGAGAGGGCCACCGGGTCCGCCCAGCCGGTGACCGCCCCGCACTCCCCGGTCAGGGTGACGCCCTTGTCCTCGGCGACCGGGCGCCAGGACGCGACCCGCTCGGCGGCGAGCGCCCCGACGTCGGTGAGCCGCAGCTCGGCCGCCGCGTGCTCGGCGAGCGCCAGGTCGAGCAGGTCGTCGAGGACCTGCGCGAGGCGCTTGCCCTCGGTCCGTACGGAGGCGATCTCCTCGTTGCCCTCGGGCAGCTCCAGGGCGAGCAGCTCGATCCGCAGGAGCAGCGCGGCGAGCGGGTTGCGCAGCTGGTGGGAGGCGTCGGCGACGAAGGCCCGCTGCTGTTCCAGCGCGTCCTCGACGTTGTCGGCCATCTCGTTGAACGAGTGGGCGAGGCGCCGCAGCTCGGGCGGCCCGCCGGTGGCGGCGACGCGGGAGTTCATGCGTCCGGTGGCGATGTCGTGGGTGACGGCGTCGAGGACGCGGACCGGTCGCAGCACCCAGCCGGTGAGCCGGAAGGCGGCGCCGACGGCGAGCAGCATCGCGGCGGCCTCACCGGCGAAGATCAGCAGCCAGCCGCGCAGGATGCGGGAGCGGAGCTGTCCGGTGGGCGAGTCGGTGACGACGACGGCGACCACGTCCCCGTCGCGGACGACGGGTGAGGCGATGGTGAGCCGCGCGTGCCCCTGCCAGGGCCAGACCTGCGGCGGGTCGTGGCTGCGGCGCCCGAGCAGGGCCTCGTTGAAGGCGCGCCGGCCCTCCCCGTCGTACGGGACGACCCAGTCCTCGGGGGCGGCGGCCATGGCGCGGTTGTCGCGGAAGAAGACCCCGGCGCGGATGCCGTACACGTCGTGGTAGCTGGCGAGTTCGCCGCCGAGGGTGGCCTGCCGCTCGTCGGTGCCGGGGCTGCTCTCGCTGACGAACTGGGCGAGGGCGGCGAAGCGCGCGGCGTCGTCGAGCCGGTCGACGACGACCCGTTGCTGCTCGGACGCGGCGAGGCTGGCGGCCAGCGGGAAGCCGAGGGCGAGCAGCACGCCGGCCATCAGCACGATGAGCAGCGGGAGGAGTCGGGTGCGCACGGGGGGCCGTTCGGTCGTTACGCGGCGGGGGCGACGAGGCGGTAGCCGACGCCTCGCACGGTCTCGATCAGGGCGGGCATCCGCAGCTTGGAGCGCAGGGAGGCGACGTGCACCTCCAGGGTGCGGCCGGTGCCTTCCCAACTGGTCTGCCAGACCTCGCTGATGATCTGCTCGCGGCGGAAGACGACGCCGGGCCGCTGGGCGAGGAGGGCGAGCAGGTCGAACTCCTTGCGGGTGAGCGGGACGCTCTCGCCGTCGACGCTGACCCTGCGGGTGGGCAGCTCGATGGTGACGGAGCCGAGCCGGAGCTGGGCCGCCTCGGCGGCACCGGTGCTTCCGGCGGTCTCCTCGGCTCCGCTGTTGCGCCGGCTGACGGCGTGGATGCGGGCGAGGAGCTCACCGGGGTCGTAGGGCTTGACGACGTAGTCGTCGGCGCCGAGGTTCAGCCCGTGGATCCGGGAGCGCACGTCTCCGCGCGCGGTCACCATGATCACCGGGGTGGTGGTGAGCTTCCGGATGCGGCCGCAGACCTGGTAGCCGTCCTGGTCGGGCAGGCCGAGGTCGAGCAGGATCACTCCGTACGAGGGCCGCTCGCCCTGGGCGGTGGGCAGGACGGCCTGGAGGGCCTCCTCACCGTTGCGGGCGTGCGTGACCGTGAAGCCGTGCTTCGCGAGGATCGCGGAGAGTGCGGCGGCGACGTGGTCGTCGTCCTCGACGAGCAGCAGTCGCATGCGTACCTCCTCCGTGATGTTCCGTGGGTTCTGCCGATGGCGGCTCTCTGTGTACCAGGTGGTACCAGGGCATGAACACCGAAGATGGGTGTCACAGTCAAGTGTCCCCCTGTTACGCCACCGTTTCCGTTATGGACCCGGTACGGCACGGGGCGTCACCTTCACGCGCTGTGTCCGATTGCGGCCGTATCGTTATCCTCAATTTCCGCTCAGATGTGATGACGCTCGTCACATCGGGTCTCTAGTGTCCTCCCCAACCGAGGAGGACGGAGCAAGAGGCCGATGAGCGGAGAGTCAGTGTCCAAGGATCCCGAGGGCACCCCGCGCACCGGGGACGACCTGGTCGTACTGTCCGGTGTGAACAAGCACTTCGGCGCGCTGCATGTCCTCCAGGACATCGATCTGACGATCACCCGCGGCGAGGTCGTGGTCGTCATCGGACCCTCCGGGTCCGGCAAGTCGACGCTGTGCCGCACGATCAACCGGCTGGAGAGCATCGACTCCGGCACCATCACCATCGACGGAAAGCCGCTGCCGCAGGAGGGCAAGGAGCTCGCCCGGCTGCGGTCCGACGTCGGCATGGTCTTCCAGTCGTTCAACCTCTTCGCGCACAAGACGGTGCTCGAGAACGTGATGCTGGGCCAGATCAAGGTCCGCAAGACGGAGAAGAAGGCCGCCGAGACCAAGGCCCGGGCCCTGCTCGACCGGGTCGGGGTCGGCACTCAGGCGGACAAGTACCCCGCTCAGCTCTCCGGTGGCCAGCAGCAGCGCGTGGCGATCGCCCGCGCGCTCGCGATGGGCCCGAAGGTCATGCTCTTCGACGAGCCGACCTCGGCCCTCGACCCGGAGATGATCAACGAGGTCCTGGAGGTCATGCAGCAGCTGGCCCGGGACGGCATGACGATGGTGGTCGTGACCCACGAGATGGGATTCGCGCGCTCCGCCGCCAACCGCGTCGTCTTCATGGCCGACGGAAAGATCGTCGAGCAGGCGTCGCCCGAGGAGTTCTTCAGCAACCCGCGCAGCGACCGCGCCAAGGACTTCCTCTCCAAAATCCTTCACCACTGAGCGGGTTCACGACCTAGTCTTCCCCCCTCACGCCTACTCAAGGGACTTCCTCCATGAAGCTTCGCAGCGTCTCCGCCGCCGCCGCGGCCGCCGTCGTCCTCGCCCTGACCGCCACCGCCTGTGGCAGCGGCTCCGACTCCGGCAGCAACGGCGACAAGATCAACATCGGCATCAAGTTCGACCAGCCGGGCCTCGGCCTGAAGACCCCGGACGGCACGTACGCCGGTTTCGACGTCGACGTCGCCAAGTACGTGGCCAAGGAGCTCGGTTACTCCGAGGACAAGATCAACTGGAAGCAGGCGCCGAGCGCCGAGCGCGAGAACCTGATCAAGAACGGTGACGTCAAGTTCGTCGTCGCCAGCTACTCGATCAACGAGAAGCGCAAGAAGGAGGTCGACTTCGCGGGTCCGTACTTCCTGACCCACCAGGACCTCCTCGTCCGCGCCGACGACAGCTCGATCACCAAGGTCGACGACCTCAACTCCAAGAAGCTGTGCTCCGTGACGGGCTCGACGTCCGCGCAGAACGTCAAGGAGAAGCTGGCCCCGAAGGCGAACCTCCAGCAGCTCGGCGGCTACTCCGAGTGCCTCACCGGCCTGGAGAACAAGGCCGTGGACGCCCTGACCACCGACGCCTCGATCCTCGCGGGCTACGCCTCGCAGAAGGAGCACCAGGGCAAGTTCAAGCTCGTCGGCCTGAAGATGAGCGACGAGAACTACGGCATCGGCCTGAAGAAGGGCGACGACGAGCTCCGCGGCAAGATCAACAAGGCGCTGGAGAAGATGGTCTCCGACGGCACCTGGGAGAAGCTCGTCAAGCAGCACTTCGGCCCCTCGGGCTACCAGTACGAGCCCGCGCCGAAGGTCGCGAGCTGACCCACCCCGCCCGGCCTCGTGACGGCCGCCCCGCGCTGGGGCGGCCGTCACACCGGCACCGGCCGCCGCCCACCCGGCGGCCTCCACACCGACCGACCACCAGGGGAGAGCGCGGGGCATCGTGTTCGACTTTCTTGATTCCGGGCAGTACGACCTGCTCGGCGCCTTCTGGGTGACGGCTCAGCTCGCCCTCTACTCGGCGATCGGCTCGCTGATCTGGGGCACCGCCCTGGTCGCCATGCGGGTCAGCCCGGTCCCGCTGATGCGGGGCTTCGCCACCGCGTACGTGAACATCGTCCGGAACACTCCGCTGACGGTGGTCGTCGTCGCCTGTCTGCTGGGCCTCAACCAGACCCTGCAGATCTCGCTCGGCGCGGAACGCTTCGAGGACATCGGCTTCCGGCTCGCCGTGCTCGGCCTCATCGCGTACACCGGCACCTTCGTCTGCGAGGCGCTGCGCTCGGGCATCAACACCGTCCCGCCTGGCCAGGCCGAGGCCGCCCGCGCTCTGGGCCTGAGCTTCACCCAGGTCCTCCGGCTCGTGGTCCTCCCGCAGGCCTTCCGCGCCGCGGTGACCCCCCTCGCCAACGTGCTGATCGCCCTCACGAAGAACACCACCGTGGCGGCCGCGATCGGCGCCGCCGAGGCGTCGCTCCTGATGAAGGAGATGCTGGAGAACGAGACCGACGCGCTCTTCGCCGTCTTCGCGGTCTTCGCCTTCGGCTTCATCGTCCTCACCCTCCCCACCGGCCTGATCCTCGGCTGGGCGGCCAAGCGACTGGCGGTGAAGCGATGAGCTCCGTCCTGTACGACACCCCCGGACCGCGCGCCAAGCAGCGCAACGTCATCTACACGATCGTCTTCCTCGCGGTCCTCGCCCTGGTGGCCTGGTGGGTGCTCGCCGCCCTGAACGCCAAGCACCAGCTGGACGCCGACAAGTGGACCCCGTTCGTCACCGACTCCGAGGTCTGGACGACGTATCTGCTGCCCGGCCTCACCGAGACCCTCAAGGCCGCCGCGCTCGCCATCGTGATCGCGCTGCCGCTCGGCGCGGCCCTCGGCATCGGCCGGCTCTCCGACCACCGCTGGGTGCGCGTGCCGGTCGGCGCGCTCGTGGAGTTCTTCCGCGCCATCCCGGTGCTGCTCCTGATGATGTTCGCCGCCGGGATCTACCGTGAGTTCACGACCATCAGCTCGGACTTCCGCCCGCTGTACGCGGTCGTCACCGGCCTGGTGCTCTACAACGCCTCCGTGATCGCCGAGATCGTCCGGGCCGGCGTGCTCTCGCTGCCCCGGGGCCAGGGCGACGCGGCCGTCGCGCTCGGCATGCGCAAGGGCCAGACCATGCTGTACGTCCTGCTGCCGCAGGCCGTGACCGTCATGCTGCCGGCCCTGGTCAGCCAGCTCGTCGTCATCGTCAAGGACACCGCGCTCGGCGGCGCCCTGCTCGGCCTCACGGAACTGCTCAGCCAGAACCGGCAGATCACGGCCAACTACGGCGCCAACACGATCGCCACCCTCACGGTGATCTCGCTCATCTACATCGCCATCAACTTCCTCCTCACCACCCTCGCGAGCCGTCTGGAGAAGCGGCTGCGGCAGGGCAGGAAGTCCCCCTCGGTGGCCCTCCCGGCCCAGGCCGGAGCCCCCGACGTGAAGTCGGAAGCCGTCAGCGGCGCCTGACCCCGCAGGGGTCCGTGGGACAACAGGGGTGGGCCGGAGCGGCACTGACTTCAGGTCAGCCGCACCGCGCCCACCCCGTCGCTTGACGCAAGCACCCTCAGTGGGTTGCATACGGTCTGTGATCAACCACCGGGCTCGTGCCACACTCAGCTGTGCTGCCCCCATGACCGTCCGGCCTACAGGAGCCGCGCCGTGGACCCGGTGATCATCGTGGGCGCGGGGCCGGTCGGCCTCGCGCTCTCCCTCGCGCTCGCCGCCCAGGGCGTGCCCAGCATCGTCCTCGACGAGGGCGCCGGCAAGGAGGAGTCCCGCCCGGCGCGCAGCGTCGTCCTGCGCGCCGACATGGCCGCGATGGTGGAGCGGCTCGGCTGTACGACCCTCCGTGACGAGGGCGTCCGCTGGATCGGCTGGCGCGGGATGCGCCGCCGCCAGGAGGTGCGCCGGCTCACCCTCGACCTGGGGCTCGGCGGCACCGAGGAATGGTCCGAGGACCCCGACGCGCCGGCCTCCCCCGCGGCCCCGCTGCACATCCCGCAGCACGCCCTGGCCCGCGGACTGCGCGACGCCATCTCCCGGCAGAAGCTCATCCGGATCGTCACCGAGTCCCGGCTCGACACCATCGAGCAGGACCCGGACGGGGTCGTCGCCCACACCCGCGGCCCGGAGGGCACCTGGTGGCGCGGCAGCCATCTCGTCGGCTGCGACGGCGCCCGCTCGACCGTACGCAAGCTGCTCGGGATCCGCTTCCCCGGCCGCACGGCGGTGGAGCGGCACGCCGTCGCCGCGCTGCGCACCGAACTCCCGTGGCCCGGCGAGGCCCTGTTGCACCGTCAGCCCCCGTGGCGGGGCGCCGGCGAGGAGATCACCGCCCGTCCGCTGCCCGACGGCGTGTGGCGGATCGACTGGCTGCTGCCGCCCCGCGGCGACCTCGTCACGCCGGACGCGCTGGTCGCCCGGATCCGCGAGACCCTGGCCGGCTGGTGCGAGGGCGTGACGCCCCCGTACGAACTCATCGACACCGGCGTCCACACCCTGCACCACCGGCTCGCCCGCCGCTGGCGGGTGGACCGGGTCTTCCTCGCCGGCGACGCGGCGCACCTGCTCGGGGCGGTCGGCACCCAGGGCCTCGACGAGGGCCTGCGGGACGTGGACAACCTCGCGTGGAAGCTCGCCCACGCCTGGCACCACGGCGGCTCGGAGCGGCTGCTCGACAGCTACCAGAGCGAGCGGCGGACGGCCGTCGCGATCCGGCTGCGCGCCGCGGACCAGTCGCTGCCCGTGCTGCGCGGCGGCGGGGGCCTGCGGACGTACCTCCCGGGTGCCTCGCGCGGCCACGACGCCCTGCTGACCGACGGTCACGTGGGGCGCGGCCCGCTCGGCGCGCCCCCGGCGTACCCGCACTCCCCCCTCGCGCCTCCGTACACCGAGGGGCGCACCCCCGTCGGCACCCCGGAGGGCGCCCCGGTCGAGGACGTCCGCGTGACCGCCCCCGACGGCACGACCGTACGGCTCCGGGACCGGCTCGGCCAGGGCCGCCTCCTGGTCCTCCTCGTCGCACCCGGCACGGGGGTGTGGGACCGGCGTCACTGGCGGACCGCGGGGGTGATGCCCCGGCTCGAAGAGGCGGTCCAGGCGCTCCCGGTGAAGGCCGAGGTCCTGGTCACGGAGGCCTACCCGGGCGCTCCGGCCCACGCCGTCCTGCTCGTACGGCCCGACGGGCACCTCGTCGCCGCGTTCTCCGGGGTCCGTCCGGAGGAGCTGTACGCGGCGGCGGACGCGGCCCGCGGCGGCTCGGCCACCGAGGAGGCTCCGCCGGAGGGTGCCGCGTCGAAGAAGGCCCCCTCCGAGAAGACCCCCTCCGACAAGGCCCCCTCCGACAAGGCCCCTTCCGACAAGGCCCCCTCGGAGACCGAGGTGCCCGTGCCGAGCGACCGCACGGCGGACATGCATTGATTCCCGCAGGCGCGCATGGTGTACTCCGGAGCGTGACCGACACCGATGTGCGCCTGTGGCGGAGGGTCCATATGGACCTCCTCCGCTATGCGGGCTGCGTGTGTCGCCCGTCCTGCTGATCTCGCCCCTTTCCCCGCGCGCGCCCCGCCACCGACGCATGTCCGTGTGCCGGGTTCCGTCGCGCGCTCTTCGCGAACCTCAGGACGGTCACCCGTGCCTCAGCACGTCACCCCCCTTCCCCCTACCCTCTCCCCCGCCTCCACCCCCTCACCGACCTCGGCGGAACTCCTCGACTTCGTCCGTCGTACGGCGGCCGACCAGGAACTCGTCGACTCCCTGCCGCTCGACCCGGAGGGCCGTACCTGGGTACGGCTCGACGGCCCCGGCGGCAGCGAGGCCTGGCTCATCGGCTGGCCGCCAGGCACCGGCACCGGCTGGCACGACCACGCCGAGTCGCTGGGCGCCTTCGCGACCGCGCGCGGCACGCTGACCGAGAACGCGCTCGCGGTCCGGCTGCCGGCGAGCGGCTGGAAGACCCTGGAACTGGCCGACGGCCTCGACCGCTCACGGCGCCTCTCGGAGGGCACCGGCCGGGCGTTCGGCCGCCACCATGTGCACGAGGTGCTGAACGAGTCCACGGACACCCACGCGGTGTCGGTGCACGCCTACTATCCGCCGCTCCCGCTGATCCGGCGCTTCAGCCGGGCGGGCGCGGTGCTCCGTCTTGAGCAGGTCGAGCGTCCGGAGGACTGGCAGTGAGTGAGGAGCGGGTGGGCATCGACGAGCTGCTCGAGCGGGTCAGGTCGGGCCTCGACCGGATCGAGCCCCGGGCGGCCTACGAGGCGTACGAGGCGGGTGACGCGCTCCTGGTGGACACGCGCTACGCCGCCCTGCGGGAACGGGACGGCCTGATCCCGGGCGCGCTGATCGTGGAGCGGAACGAACTGGAGTGGCGGCTCGACCCGCTGGGCAGCCACCGCACGGCGGAGGCCGACAGCCACGACCTGCGGGTGGTGGTCCTCTGCAACGAGGGCTACGCCTCCTCCCTGGCGGCCGAGTCCCTGCGCCGCCTGGGCCTGCACCGGGCGACGGACCTCATCGGCGGCTTCCAGGCCTGGAAAGCCGCCGGCCTCCCGGTCCTCCTCCCCGCAACCAGAGCCTGACGGGTCCGCCGACCCCGGCACCCCAAGCCTGACCGGTCCGCCGACCCCGGCACCCCGAGCCTGACCGGGTCCGCCGGCCCCCGCCGCAACCGGACGAGTCCTTCTGTCCCCCCGTGGCAGAAGGACTCGCCTGGAAGCGGCGTCTCTCAGAGAGGCCCCTCTCCGCTGGGCCCGTGTCGGCAGGGCCCATGTGCACGCCCGGCTCAGAAGGGCTCGTCCAGTCCCTCCGTGTCCTCGCCCTCGGCCTCCAGGGCCTGGCGGACGACGCGGAGGGCCATGCCCTCGGGGTACCCCTTGCGGGCGAGCATCCCCGCGAGCCGTCTCAGGCGCCGGTCGCGGTCGAGGCCGCGGGTGGCGCGCAGCTTGCGGTCCACGAGCTCGCGCGCCGTGGCCTCCTCCCGCTCGGAGTCGAGCTGCTCCACCGCCTCCTGGATGAGGGTCGGCTCGACCCCCTTGGTGCGCAGCTCCCGGGCGAGCGCCCGGCGGGCGAGGCCCCGGCCGTGGTGGCGGGACTCCACCCAGGCCCCCGCGAAGGCGGCGTCGTCGATGAGACCGACGTCCTCGAAGCGGGAGAGGACCTCCTCCGCCACCTCGTCGGGGATCTCCCGCTTGCGCAGCGCGTCGGCGAGCTGCTTGCGCGTGCGGGGGCTTCCGGTGAGCAGGCGCAGGCAGATCGCGCGCGCCCGCTCAGCCGGATCCTGGGGTGACAGCTCCTTCTCGGCCCTCGACGAGTCGGAGCTGTCACCCGGCCATTCGGTGCGCCCGGTCACCGGTTCAGCTCTTGACCGCGGTGGCCTTGGTCGCCTTCGCGGTCTTGCTCGCGGGAGCCGGGACGCTCTTGGCGTCGTCCGCACCGGCCGCGTCGGCGGCGCCCGCCGCGTCCGCACCCGGCTCGGCCGACGGGGCCTCGGGCCGGACGCCGACGCCCAGCTTCTCCTTGATCTTCTTCTCGATCTCGTTCGCGAGGTCGGGGTTGTCCTTCAGGAAGTTGCGGGCGTTCTCCTTGCCCTGGCCGAGCTGGTCGCCCTCGTACGTGTACCAGGCGCCCGCCTTGCGGACGAAGCCGTGCTCCACGCCCATGTCGATCAGGCCGCCCTCGCGGCTGATGCCCTGGCCGTAGAGGATGTCGAACTCGGCCTGCTTGAAGGGCGGCGCGACCTTGTTCTTGACGACCTTGACGCGGGTGCGGTTGCCCACCGCCTCCGTGCCGTCCTTGAGGGTCTCGATGCGACGGATGTCGAGGCGCACCGAGGCGTAGAACTTCAGGGCGCGGCCACCGGTCGTGGTCTCCGGCGAGCCGAACATCACGCCGATCTTCTCGCGGAGCTGGTTGATGAAGATCGCGGTGGTCTTGGACTGGTTGAGCGCGCTGGTGATCTTCCGGAGCGCCTGGCTCATCAGACGGGCCTGGAGACCCACGTGCGAGTCACCCATCTCGCCCTCGATCTCCGCACGCGGGACGAGCGCGGCGACGGAGTCGATGACGATGAGGTCGAGGGCGCCGGAGCGGACCAGCATGTCGACGATCTCGAGGGCCTGCTCACCGTTGTCCGGCTGGGACAGGATGAGGTTGTCGATGTCGACGCC
Organism: Streptomyces sp. NPDC055815; assembly: GCF_053616475.1. NCBI lineage: Bacteria > Bacillati > Actinomycetota > Actinomycetes > Kitasatosporales > Streptomycetaceae > Streptomyces > Streptomyces sp. NPDC055815. The sequence continues at coordinate 59,116 of NZ_JBSHDU010000035.1, forward strand.
GAGCTTCTTGGCGTACTCGGGGTCGAGGGCGTGCTCGGCGTCCACGAAGGCGACCTGGCCGCCGGCCTTCTGGGCGTTGGCCACGGCGTGCAGGGTCAGGGTCGTCTTACCGGAGGACTCCGGTCCGTAGATCTCCACGACACGGCCGCGCGGCAGGCCGCCGACGCCGAGGGCGACGTCGAGGGCGGTCGATCCGGTGGAGATCACCTCGATCGGCTCCTGGGTGCGGTCGCCCATGCGCATCACGGCGCCCTTGCCGAATTGGCGTTCAATCTGTGCGAGCGCGGCGTCGAGCGCCTTCTCGCGGTCGGTTCCTGCCATGGGTTCCACCCGGTTTGCTTGAGTCGATCGCTTCATGTGAAAGACGCTAACCCCTGCCACTGACAATGGGCCCCGGCGTCCCCTCCGACCTGTGGACAACTCGGCGACAAGCCCGTGATTCCAAGGGTCGGGCTTCCATGAGAATGGATGTTCGATTTTAGTGTCAAGCGCGCCACGCGGCCCTCAGACGGCCCGGCCGACGAGCCACCGCAGGGCCTCGGGGCCGGCCCGGAGGACGGAGAGGTGCCCGTCGGCCGGCTGGAGCCGCAGCTCCGCGCCGGGGCAGCGGTCGGCCAGCCAGCGGCCGTGCGCGCTCGGCACGATCCGGTCCTCGCCGCCGTGCAGGAGGAGGACCGGCGCGGCGACCCGGGCGGGATCGCAGCCCCACGGGGCGACGTAGGCGAGGTCGTCGTCGATCAGCCCGCCCGGTCCGCCCTCCACGGCGGGACCGACGACGTCGCCGAACCAGGACCACTCCCCGGCGAGCGCCACGTGGTCGGCGGGGGTGAACATCTCGGGGTCGTACCCGGCGTCCGCCTCGTACGCCTCCTTCGCCGCACGCCCCGCGGCGGCGGCCCGCAGGCCCGCCGCGCCGGAGGGCGTCATGCCCGCGAACCAGTCGAGACCCTCGGCGCCGAAGGGGGCGAGGCTCGCCACGGCGACCACGGCGAGCACCCGCTCGGGCAGGAGCGCCCCGCAGGCCAGGGCGTGCGGGCCGCCTCCGGAATGCCCCATGACGGCGAACCGTCCGATCCCCAGCGCGTCGGCGACGGCCCGGACGTCGTCGGCCGCCGAGGCGATGCCCCTGCCCGGCCGGGGAGTCGACCCGCCGTACCCGGGACGGTCGTACGACACCCAGCGGATACCGAGCCGGGCGGAATGCGGGAGGAGCGGCCCCGGTGGCACGCCGATGTTCGGAGTCCCGTGCTGCCAGAAGACGGTCAGGCGGGAGCCGGGTCCGGTGTCGTAGACGTGCAGCACGCGCCCGTCGTCCAGCTCCAGATCGGTCTCGATCACGGCTCCACCGCCCTCCCGCCACATCCCCCCGGCGATACGAACCTACTGCGGACCGACCTCCACCGGCAGCAGCTCCGGCCGCTTGGCGCGGCGGTCGTCGCCGGACGAGCGGCCGCGCAGGCGTCGGCCGATCCAGGGGCCGAGGAAGGACCCGGCCCAGCGGAGCTCGGCGGCCACCGCGCCCAGCCCCGTGGGGAGGGCCTGCGGGGGCAGCGGGCGGGTCCAGGAGTCGTCGGAGCCGGGCAGCGCGAGCGCGTGGGCGACGGCGGCCGCAATGCGCGCGTGGCCGATCGGGCCGGCGTGCAGCCGGTCGGGGCTCCACAGCCGGGGGTCGGTGACGACGGGGTGGTGGGAGGTCTCGACGACGGTGACGCCGTGCCGGCGCGAGGCCGCGCGGATCCGCTCGTTGAGGGCCTCGACGCGGGGGCCGAGCGGGCGGGCGAGCGGGGTGATCCAGCCCACGTCGGGGAAGGTGAGGGTGGCGACGCGGGCGCCCTGCCCGGTCAGCGCGGCGAACATCGCCTCCAGGTGCCCGGCCGTCGCGTCCACGTCGAAGCGGGGCCGCAGCAGGTCGTTGACGCCGGCGACGACCGTGGCGAGATCGGGCCGGAGCGCGAGGGCGGGTCCCAGCTGCTCGGCGCGGACCTGGCCGGCCAGGCGGCCCCGTACGGCCAGGTTGGCGTAGCGCACATCGGGCCGCTCGCGGGCGAGCGACTCCGCGAGACGGTCCGCCCAACCGCGCAGCCCGACGGTGTCGTCACCGTCACCGAGCCCTTCGGTCTGGCTGTCCCCCAGGGCGACGTACCGCAGAAACGTGCCGTCCGACATGGACTCCGCCTTCCTCGACCACCTGCGCGCCACCGCCATCCTAGTCACTTCTTTTACTAGACAACTCGGCTAACAGGGTCCCGAACGGCCCTCCCGCCTATCCTTCGACCCATGCCCCTCCCCCTCCGTGCTCCCGGCGGCGGCCGTCTGTCGCCCTGGGCCGCCGACGCCCTCGTGGCGGGAGTCGTCCTGCTCGTGGTGGCGGTCTGGACGCTCGTCTCGGCGCAGTACACGAGCGAGTCCGCCCTCCGCACGGCGCTCGGCTGGGCGCTGATCCTGACCGGCTGCGGAGCCCTGTACTTCCGGCGGCGGCAACCGGTCACCGTGGCCGTGGCCACGCTGATCGCCTGCGTCGTCTACTACCCGCTGTCCGCCCAGGACGGCCCGCTCATGATCGCCTTCGCCCTCGCGCTGTACACGACCGCCGCCGAGGGCCGCTTCGCCGCCGCCGTCGCGCTCGCGGCCGTCACGCTGCTCGCGGTCGGCTTCGGCGAGATCCGGCAGCAGCCCGGGCACCGGCAGATCGACGACACCTCGCTCGCGATGCTGGCCGGCTGGCTGATCAGCCTGGTCGCCGTCGGCCGGGCCCAGCGCACCCGGATCGCCTACCTCCACGAGGTGGAGCAGCGGGCGCTCGCCGCCGAACGGGAGCAGGAGGCCCGCGCCCGGCAGTCCGCCACCGAGGAGCGGCTGCGGATCGCCCGTGAGGTGCACGACGTGCTCGGGCACAGCATCTCCCTGATCAACGTCCAGTCCGGTGCGGCGCTCCACCGGCTGGGCAAGAAGCCTGCCCCCGAGGCCGGGCTCGTCACCGCCACCGAGGCCCTGGAGGCGGTGAAGGCGACCAGCAAGGACGCCCTGCGCGAGCTGCGGGCGACCCTCGGGGTGCTGCGCCGGGCCGACGAGTCCACGCCGACCACGCCGCCCTCCGGTCTGGCGCTCCTCGGCGACCTCGCCGCCCGCGCCCGGAGCGCCGGGCTCGACGTCCGTACGCACAGCACCGGCACGCCCGTGCCGCTGCCGCCGCCCGTCGACCTCGCCGCGTACCGGATCGTGCAGGAGTCCCTGACGAACGTCACCCGCCACGCGGGCGCGAGGACGGTGACGGTCACCCTGGACTGGGGCGCCGACGCGGTGCGGCTGCGGATCGCGGACGACGGCGGGGGCGCTCCGGAGGGCCGCCCGCTGGGCAGCGGCATCCGGGGCATGACGGAGCGGGCCCGGGCCTTCGGCGGGGAGCTCACCGCCCGGAACGACGGCGACGGCTTTCTGGTGGACGCCCGGCTCCCCCTGACCACACCCGCCACATCCGCCGCACCCCCGACGTCCGAGAGGGACCCCCGATGATCCGTGTCGTGCTCGCCGACGACCAGACCCTGGTCCGGGCCGGCTTCCGGTCGATCCTCTCCGACGAGGAGGACATCGAGGTCGTCGGCGAGGCCGGGGACGGGGAGCGGGCGTTCGCGCTCGCCCGCGAACTGCGGCCGGACGTCGTCCTGATGGACATCCGGATGCCGGTGCTCGACGGTCTGGAGGCCACCCGCCGCATCACCGGCGACGCACGGCTCGAAGGGGTGCGGGTGGTCATCCTGACCACCTTCGACGCGGACGACCACGTGTACGGCGCGCTGCGCGCCGGCGCCTCGGGCTTCCTGGTGAAGGACACCGAGCCGATGGAACTGCTGCACGCGGTACGGGTCGTGGCGCGCGGCGACGCCCTGATCTCCCCGGCCGTGACCCGCCGTCTGATCGCCGAGTTCGCGGGTCTCGCGGGCCGGCAGCCGGATCCGAGTCCCCGTCTGAACGCCCTCACCGAGCGGGAGCGCGAGGTCCTCGGCCTGGTGGGCGCCGGGCTCTCCAACGACGAGATCGCCGGCCGGCTCGTCCTCTCCCCCGCCACCGCCAAGACCCACGTCAGCCGCATCATGACCAAGCTGGCCGTGCGCGACCGGGCGCAGCTGGTGATCCTGGCGTACGAGTCCGGGATGATCACCCCCGGCTGGCTGGCCTGAGGCCCCTAGGGGATTGAACACCGGCCGCGCAACTCAGGGGGTACGCGCGCGGGGGGCGGCGCAACCGCCGGGGTACGGCCGGTGTCCACTCCGGGCCGACGCCGGGCCCCTGACCGTACGCCCACGCTGAGCGGGTGAATCAGGACGTACTCGATCTCGCGCGGCTGCAGTTCGCCCTCACCGCGGGCGGACACTTCCTCTTCGTCGCCCTCACCCTGGGGCTCGCGACCGTCGTCGCCGTGCTCCAGACCAGGGCGACGTTCGGCCGGAACCCGCTCCACGCGCGCATGGTGCGGTTCTGGGGCCAGCTGTACGTGATCAACTACGCGGTCGGGATCGTCACCGGCCTCGTGATGGAGTTCCAGTTCGGCATGGCGTGGAGCGGGCTCACCCACGAGGCGGGCAACGTCCTGGGGGCCTCGCTCGCCGTCGAGACGATCGTGGCGTTCTTCGTCGAGTCGACCTTCCTCGGCCTGTGGATCTTCGGCTGGAACCGGCTCAACCGCTGGGCCCACCTGGCCGCGATCTGGATCGTCGTCCTGACCGCCTACCTCTCGGCGTACTGGATCCTCGTCTCCAACGGCTTCCTCAACCACCCCGTGGGGTACGGCTCCGAGGGCGGCGAGCTGGTCCTCGACGACCCGGTCGCCGTCCTCACCAACCCCTCGGCGCTGCTGGCCTTCGGGCACGTCCTGGCGGGCGCGCTGCTGACCGCCGGGTTCTTCATGGCCGGGGTGAGCGCGTACCACCTCTTCCGGCGCAGCCCGGAGTGGGAGTTCTTCGGCCGCAGCCTGCGCATCGGGGTCTTCCTTTCGGCGCCCGCGCTGATGGCCGCGGCCGTCTTCGGCGGGCTGCAGTTCGGCGCGCTGACCACCTTCCAGCCCATGAAGTCGGCCGTGTTCAGCGGGAAGGCCGCCGAGATCGCGCGGATCCAGGCGGAGCTGACGGACCGCTTCGGACCGGGCGACTACGTGCCCTCGGAGGCGTGGACGCGGGGCGGCGGTCTGGTGATGCTGATCAGCTTCGCGCTGATGATGTACCTGTGCTTCGCCGGGGTGATCCTGGCCTGCTTCAAGAAGGTCGTCTTCCGGTTCCGGCTCTGGCACCTCGTCCTGATGGCGGCCGTACCGCTGCCGTATCTCGCCATGATCGGCGGCTGGGTCTTCCGGGAGTCAGGACGGCAGCCCTGGGTGGTCTACGGGCTCCTGAAGACGGAGGACGCGGTCTCGGACCTCTCCCCCGGCACCATGCGCCTCTCCCTCGCCGTCTTCACCACGGTCTTCGTGCTGCTCACCCTCCTCAACGCCTGGCTCCTCGCCCGGCACGCCCGCCGCGGCCCGGTCGAAGCCGGCCTCGGCCACGACGAACGCCTGGCCCCCGCGGGCGCGGGGGACGACCCGGCGGACTCGCTGACCGCCCCCCGTTACTGAACAGCCCGCACCCCCGAGGAAAGCCCGAGGAGCCCCCGTGGAGACCCTGGCCATCGCCCTGCTCGCCTTCTTCGCCGTGGGCTGGTTCGTCCTCGCCGGGGCGGACATCGGCACCGGCATGCTCGCCCCCTGGCTCGGCCGGAACGACCGCGAGCGGCGCCTCGTCCTCGCCTCCTTCGCCCCGTTCTTCCTGGGCAACGAGGTCTGGCTGGTCGCCGCCGCCGGTGTCCTGGTCGGCTGTTTCCCCGCCCTCGAAGGGGAGCTCCTGAGCGGCCAGTTCCCGGTGTTCGTGGCGCTGCTGACCGGCTGGATCCTCCGGGACGCGGGGCTCTGGTCGCGCGGCCGGGGCCCCGGACCCCGCTGGCGCGCGGGCTGCGACGCCGCCGTGGCGTGCGGCAGCTGGACCGTCGCGCTGTCCTGGGGCTGGCTGCTCGCGGCCCTGCTGACCGGGCACCCGTACGCCCCGGCGACGGGCCCGACGGCGCTGCTCACCGCGCTCGCGGTGGCCGCGCTGTTCGCCGCGCACGGGCTCGGCTTCGCCGCGCTGCGCCTCACGGACGTGCCGTACGAGCGGGCCCGCCTGCTCGTGGGACGCGCCGGGCGCCCCTGGCAGTCCTTCGCGCTCACCGGCACCCTGCTCGCCGGGCTGCCGCTCTGGGCGGGCAGCGCGCTGCCGCTGGCCGGGCGGACGGCCTCCCCCGCCACGCTCGGCCTGCTGGTGCCGGCCCTGCTGGTCGTCACCCCGCTCCTGGTGACCGTCCAGGCCTGGATCTGGCACGCCTTCCGGCACCGGGTGACCGGCCCTTCGTACCTCTGAGCGGGCGGAGGCCCGGGGCCACCTCGCGAGGGCTCCCTTACGAGGACTCGCCCTCCGAGCCCTCCGAGGACTCCTTCTTGTGGTGCAGGGCCTTCTGCAGCCGGGCCACGACCGCCTCGCCGTATCTCCGGTGGCCGTGGACGCGCGGGTCGTCGGTCACGTCGTACCGCTTCACGTACGCGCCGAGGAAGGCCTGGAGGGTGGCGACGGCCGGAATGGCGATCAGCGCGCCGACGGCCCCGAGCAGCGCCGTGCCCGCGATGACCGAGCCGAAGGCCACGGCCGGGTGGATGTCCACGGTCTTGGAGGTGAGCTTCGGCTGGAGGACGTAGTTCTCGAACTGCTGGTAGATCACGACGAAGCCGAGCACCCACAGCGCGTACCAGGGGTTGACGGTGAAGGCGATCAGCATCGGCAGGGCGCCGGCCAGGTAGGTGCCGATCGTCGGGATGAACTGCGAGACCAGGCCGACCCACACGGCGAGCGCCGGGGCGTACGGCACGCCCAGGATCTCGAAGAGCACGAAGTGGGCGACGCCCGAGATGAGGGCCATCAGGCCGCGCGAGTAGAGGTAGCCGCCGGTCTTGTCGACGGCGATCTCCCACGCGCGCAGGACCTCGGTCTGGCGGGCCGGCGGCAGGACGGAGCAGAGCGCGCGCCGCAGCCGGGGCCCGTCGGCCGCGAAGTAGAACGAGAACAGGAAGATCGTGAGGAGCCGGAAGAGCCCGCCGAGGACGGTGGCGGAGACGTCGAGGACGCCCGCCGCGCTGTTCTGCACGTACTTCTGCAGCCAGTCGGAGCTCAGCACGCTGTCCTGGACCGCGACGCGCGAGAGCTCCGTGTGGAAGTTCTGGTTGATCCAGTTGATCAGCGAGTCGAGGTACTTCGGGAAGTTCTCGACCATGTCCACGATCTGGCCGGCCAGCATCGAGCCGAGGAGGACGACGAAGCCGACGCCGAAGACCGTGACCGCGAAGAAGACGAGGAAGGTGGCGAGGCCCCGGCGCATCCCGCGCGCCGCCATGCGTCCGACCGCCGGCTCGATGGCGAGGGCGAGGAAGAAGGCGAGCAGGATGTTGACGAGGAGGCCGACGAGCTGGTGGAAGGCCCAGTTGCCCAGCTGGAAGACGGCGTAGAGCGCGAGGGCGAGCACGAGCGCGCGGGGCAGCCAGCGCGGCATCCGCGCGGCCCCGGCGGCCGGGCCGGCCACGGGGGCCGACGCCACGGCGGGCGCTTCCGACGGCGCGCCCGACGGCACGGCCGGTGCGTCCTCCGGCACGGCGATCGGAGCGGCGGCCGGGGCCACGGTGGGCGGCACCGCGGAAGCCGTGCCGTCGGTCACATCGGGTGCGTCGGGCACGGCGTTCGGTTCGTTCTTCTCGGTGTCGTCAGTCGGGGCCACCCCGCCAGTCTCGCGCACCGCACGGACATTCCACCCGGGACCCCGCACATCCCCGCCCGTCACCCCGCGGTGAGCGGTCCGGTCAGCGCTTGTCGGCCGGGACGTCGACGGCCGCGCAGACGGCACGCCACACGTCCTTGGCCTCCCAGCCGGCGTCCAGCGCCTCGCGCACGGTCCGGCCCCCGAGCTCGGCCATCACATGGTCGCTCGCGAAGGACTCGGCATAGGCCGCGCCGAAGTGGTCCGCCATCCGTTCCCAGAAAATCGTCAACCGCATGACCCCAGTATCCCGCTCCCAAGAGTGCAGCCCGCTCCGCAGACCTTGTCACCGCGCTTTTCCGCCCTACGGTCGGAGCATGGCCGAAAACCCCCTCCCCTCCCCGCCCTCGACTCCCCTGGCGCGCGCCGAGCGTTTCATCTGGCTGACGGCCCGGGTCCTCGAACAGCACCGGTTCGCCTACCACTTCCTGCGCGGTGGCCCGGACCGGGTCGAGACGGCCCTCACGGCGTACCTCAACGAGGACGGCGGCTACGGACACGCGCTCGAACCCGATCTCCGCGGCCCGGTGAGCCAGCCCCTGCACACCGCGCACGGGCTGCGGGTCCTGGACTCCATCGGCCGCTGCGGCGGGCTGCGCGTGGAGCGGATCTGCCGCTACCTCACGGAGGTGTCCACGCACGACGGCGCGCTCCCGGCGGTCCACCCGTCCCAGCGCCGCTACCCCTCGGCGCCCTTCGTGCCGGTCGTCGACTCCCCGCCGAGCGCCCTGCTCTCGACCGGTCCGGTGGTGGGTGTGCTGCACCGCAACCAGGTGTGGCACGCGTGGCTGTTCCGGGCCACCGAGTTCTGCTGGGCGGCCGTGGAGTCGCTGGAGAAGTCGCATCCGTACGAGATCCAGGCGGCCGTCTCCTTCCTGGACTCGGCCCCCGACCGCCCGCGCGCGGAGGCGGCCGCCGACAAGCTCGGCCGGCTCGTCCGGGAGCAGGGGCTCGCCGTCCTGGATCCCGACCGGCCGGAGGACCACCCGGTGGCGGACGGGTACGCGCCGGGCGAGCACCACCATCCGCACGACTACGCGCGCGTGCCGGACTCGCTGGCCGCGCGCTGGTTCACCGAGAAGGAGATGGCGCGCTCCCTCGACCGGCTCGAAGCCGAGCAGCAGGAGGACGGCGGCTGGCCGGCCCGATGGCGCGCCTGGGCGCCCGGCTCGGCCCTGGAGTGGCGCCCGATCGTCACCGTCGAGGCGCTGCGGACCCTCCGCGCCCACGGCCGCACGATCCACTGACGCGCACCCCGGCACCTCGACACCCCGGCAGCCAGGCACCGCACCCGGGCAGCGGTCCTACGCCTCCGGGGCCTCGCGCAGCAGCAGCGCCGCGAGGGCGGTGGCCGTGCCCCTCGGGGTGGCGAGGTCGATGCCGGTGCGCTCGGCGGTCCGGGCGAGCCGGTTGTCGACGGTGTTGGGGTGCAGTCCGAGCGCGGCGGCCGTCGCGCGCCGGTCCTGGCCGTGGGCGAGGTGCACGCGGAGGGTCTCCAGGAGCTCCGGCCGGTCGGCCACGGGGTCGAGCAGGGCCGCGATCCGCCGGCCGCTCTCCCCGGGCCGGGACAGGTGGTACTCCAGGAGCACGTCGTCGAGCCGGTGCAGTCCGGGCGGCAGTCCGCACCCGGCGGCGACCCGCAGGACCTCCCCGGCGGTACGGGCGGCCCCCGGCACCTCCTCAGGGCCCCCGGCGGGCACGACGGCGACCCGCAGCGTGGTCCCGGCGGCCCGGGAGAGCCGCTCGGCCAGGTCCGCGGGCGGCTCGACGGCACCGGGCACGAGGGCCCGGCCCGGCTCCGTACCGGTGTCGAAGAGGGCGGGCACCTCCACCCCGAAGCTGTGGTCGAGCACCGTCTGCACGCGGCGCAGCCGCCGCCGGGCCGCCACCTCGCCCTCCTCGGGTGGGTCGACGGCGCCGACGGCGAGCACGAGACAGGGCCCGTCGAGGCCGAACGGGGCCGCGGCGAGCCGGGCCGGGGGCAGCGTCCCGTCGAGGAGTCCGCGCAGCAGCGAGCGGCGCTGGGCCCGCCGCTCGGTCTCCAGGGCCGAGCGCTCGTCGAGATAGGTCTCGGCGACGGCGCCGACGATGCCGGGCTGGGACGCGAAGAGCAGATCGGCGAGCTCGACGAGCGCCGCCTCGTCCCCGGGCAGGGCGGCCTCGCGCAGGGCCCGCCACAGCATGTACGCGCCGAGGCTGTGGCTGCGGAGCAGCAGATGGAGCGGCATGCCCTCCTCGGCGCGCTGCGCGGCCCGCTCGCGGAACAGCCGCGTGCCGCCGGGTTCCCGGGCCCCGGGGTCGAGGGCGCTGCGGAGGAAGAGCCGTACCCCGTGGCGTACGGTCGCCGCGATCTCGACGTCCTTCACCTCGTCGGGGAGCCGGTCGTAGCCGGGCAGCCGGGCGAAGGAGTCCCTGGTCATCCGGCGTGCGAGCTCGTTGACCCGGGCCTCGCAGCGCAGTGCGAGCGCCCGGGCGGCCTCGGAGACCTCCGTCACGACGACTCCTTCCCCGCTCCCGGCTGTGACGGGTCACAGTACCGACCGCCGAAGGATGTGACGGCGCGGGATGTCGTGCCGTCCGTGACGGGCCGAAACTCGGTGCCCAGGCGTTCCGCCGCACCGCACCGAAGGAGCCGCTGGTATGACCGAGCACACCCCCCGTACGTATCTCGACTACACCGACCGGGTGTGGCGGGGCGAGGAGACCCTGCTGCCGCATCTCACGGGCGCGTTCACCTCGGAGGAGCTGGTCCGGGTCCGGGACCGGATCGGATTCTTCCCGGCGTTCGCGAACGTGGCCGTCTTCGACAGCGGCGCCGGGCTCGTCCTGGTCGATTCGGGCGACATCCGCACGGCCGGTCTCCTGCACGCGGCGGTCCGCTCGTTCAGCCAGGACCCGGTGCGGGCGGTCGTGTTCACGCACGGCCATGTCGACCACGTCTTCGGGGTGGGGCCCTTCGACGCCGAGGAGGTCCGCCCGGAGGTGATCGCGCACGAGGCGGTGGCCGCCCGCTTCGACCGGTACGTGGAGACCGCGGGCTACAACGCGTGGATCAACCGGCGGCAGTTCGGCGTCCCTGGCTTGGAGTGGCCCACCGAGTACCGCCACCCGGACACGACCTACCGCGACCGGTTGACGATCCGTCACGGCGAGTTGACGTTCGAGCTGTTCCACGCGCGCGGGGAGACGGACGACCACACCTATGTGTGGGTGCCGGAGCTCAAGACCCTGTGCACGGGCGACCTCTTCATCTGGAACTCCCCCAACGCCGGCAACCCGCAGAAGGTGCAGCGCTACCCGGAGGAGTGGGCGCGGGCGCTGCGGGCCATGGGCGAGCTCGGCGCCGAGGTCCTGCTGCCCGGCCACGGCATCCCGATCGTCGGCGCGGACCGGGTGGCACGGGCGCTCGACGACACGGCGACGCTCCTGGAGTCGCTGTGCGAGCAGACCCGGGAGCTGATGAACGCGGGGCTGCGCCTGGACGCGGTCATCCACGGGGTGAAGGTCCCGGCGGAGCTGCTCGCGAAGCCGTACCTCCACCCGGCCTACGACGAGCCGGAGTTCGTCGTGCGGAACCTGTGGCGGCTGTGGGGCGGCTGGTACGACCAGAACCCGGCCCACCTCAAGCCCGCCCCCGAGGCGGCGGTCGCGGCGGAGTTCGCGGCGGCGGCGGGCGGTGCGCTCGTGCTCGCCGAGCGGGCGGCCCGGCTCCTCGACGAGGGCGATCCGCGCCTCGCCTCGCACCTGGCGGAGGCGGCGGCCCTCGCCGCCCCGGCGGACGCCGAGGTGGCCCGGATCAGGGCCCGGGTGTACGAGACGCGGGCCGGGCGCGAGACGTCGACGATGGCCCGCGGGGTCTTCCACTGGGCGGCCGCGGAGTCCGCGGCGGTGGCGGAGGGCACGGACGTCACGACGGAGCTCACCCGTTCCGCCGCGGGCCGGGAACGGGCCGCCGGGGCGATCAGCGTGGGTGTCGTCGCCGAAGAGGACCCGTGCTGCGGATGAGCGGGGCGAAGGACGGAGACGGGCCGGGCGCCTGGGGCACGACCTGGCTGCTGCTCGCGTTCATGCTGGTCAACTTCGCTGACAAGGCCGTCCTCGGTCTCGCCGGGCCGGACATCATGCGCGAGTTCGGGATCTCCCGGCAGGAGTTCGGGGCGGCGCAAGCGGCGTTCTTCGCGCTGTTCTCGGTGTCGGCGCTCGCCGTGTCGGCCCTGACCCGGAAGGTACGGACGTCCGTCCTGCTGCTCGGGATGGCGCTGCTCTGGTCGGTGGCCCAGCTGCCGATGGTGTGGGCCGCCGCCGGATTCGGGACGCTGGTGGCGACCCGGGTGCTGCTGGGCGCGGCGGAGGGACCGGCGGCCCCGGTCGCGGTCCACCATCTGCACGGCTGGTTCGGCCAGCGGGACCGGAACCTGCCGACGGCCGTCCTGATGGTCGGCGCCGCGGCCGGGGTCGCGGTGGCCGCGCCCGCCCTGTCCGCGGTGATCTCGGGGTGGGGCTGGCGCTGGGCCTTCGGCACGGTCGGCGTGATCGGCCTGGTGTGGGCGGCCGTCTGGCGCCGGTACGGCTCCGAGGGCCCGCTCGCGCCTCCGGTGGGCGGGGCGCGGGGCCGGGAGGACGCCGGGGACACGGAGGTGCCGCTGCGCCGGGTCCTGCTGAGCGGCACGTTCCTGACGGCGTGCGCGGGCTCGTTCGCCGCGTACTGGCTGATGAGTTCGAAGCTGACCTGGCTGCCGGACTACCTGGAGACGGTCCTCGGCTGGGACGCGCACCGGGCCGGTCTGACGGTCGGCGCGGGGGCGGTCGCCAACGGCGTGGTCCTGCTCGTCCACGGCGTGCTCGCCCAGCGGGCGGCCCGGCGCGGCGGGCCCGGACGGCTGCCGTCGGGCGCGGGCGCGGGGGTGCTGCTCCTGCTGTCCGCCGCGGCCGTGACGGTCTTCGCGACGGCGGGCGCGGACTGGCTGCGGGTGCCGATGATGTTCGGCCCGATGGCGCTGGCCCTGCCGATGATGACGGTGGGCCAGACGGCGGTCGCCCGGATCACCCCGCCCGCGCAGCGCGGGGTGGTGCTCGGGGCGGTGGTGTGCGTCTTCGCGCTGGGCGGGGTGCTCGCGCCGCTGGTCCTCGGCGGCATCGTGGACGCGGGCGCGACGACGGCCCGGGGGTACGAGAACGGCTGGCTGTTCACGGCCGGTCTGCTCGCGGTCGCGGGCGCCCTGACGGCCCTGTTCCTGCGCCCGGAGCGGGACGCGGAGCGCCTGGGCGTCCCGGAGACGCCGCCGGTGGGGGTGCCGGTGGCGCACTGAGGGGAGGCGGTACGGGGCCGGGCGGGCGCGCCGGCCCCGTACCGGTGTCCTCACCAGCCGAGGGCCCGGACCCCCGCGGTGACGGCGACGGCGGCGCCCACGACGACCAGGAACGGCGCGCGCAGGACGAGCGCGACGGCGGCCGCGGCGAGCCCGGCGGCCCGGGCGTCCACGACGAGGTCGCCGCCCGTGCTGAAGGTCTGCTGGGCGGTGAGCGCGGCGAGCAGTGCGACGGGGAGCAGGGCGGCGAGCCGCTGGACGAGCGGGCGTTCCAGCGTTCCGGCGGGCACGAGCAGGCCGACCAGCTTGACGAGGTAGCACCCGGCGGCGGTGAGGGCGATCGCGATCCAGACGTTCATCGTGAGTCCTTCTCTCCTCCGGTGGGGGCCGTGCGCCGGCCCTTGGCCCAGAGCACGGCGGGGGCGGCGAGGGCGGCGGCGAGGACCGGGACGCCGGCGGGCAGCACGGGCAGCAGTCCGAGGCCGAGCAGGACGGCGATTCCGGCGGTGGCGCGCTCCGTGGCGGACTTCAGCATGGGGGCGAGCAGGGCCAGGAAGACGGCGGGTCCCGCGGCGTCGAGCCCCCAGGCCGCGGTGTCGCCGATCGCCTCGGCTCCGAGCGCCCCGAGGAGCGTGGTCAGGTTCCACAGGACGTACAGGGTGAGGCCGGTGACGGTGAAGCCGATCCGGGCGGCCCGCCGGGACGGCTGGGGAAGCGCGACGGCCGTCGTCTCGTCGATCACCCAGTGCGCGGCGAAGGGCTTGACGGCCTTCGGCAGGGCGAGGAGCTGGGAGAGCCGCAGCCCGTAGAAGGCGTTGCGGGTGCCCAGGAAGAAGGCTCCGGCGGCGGCCGTGAAGGGGTTGCCGCCCGCGGCGAGCGCTCCGACCAGGGCGAACTGCGAGGCGCCGGTGAAGACGAGCAGGCTGAGGACGCAGGTCTGGAGGAGGCTGAGGCCGGAGCCCGCCGAGGTCACGCCGAAGGCGAAGCCGGAGAGCCCGACGGCGATGCCGACGCCGAGCGCGTCGCGGACGACGGCCGCGTCGGGTTTGACGGGGGTGCCGTCGCGTATGACGGGAGGTGCTGTCTGTTCTGCCACGTCAGGGACGTTACGGGGCCGCCACTGTCCCGGTCTTGTACGTTCTTGCGGCGCCTACGGGGCCCGGCGCCCCACTCCACGCGCGCGTTGATAGGCCCCGGGCGGCACCCCCACGCTGCGGGTGAAGTGCCGGCTGAGGTGCGACTGGTCGGTGAAGCCGACGGCGGCGGCCGCCTCCGCCGGGGGCGTCCCCGCGTCGAGGAGCTGCCGGGCACGCCGTACGCGCGCGTCGGTGAGCCAGGTGTGCGGAGGCATCCCGTACGCCTCGCGGAAGGCGCGGAGCAGGGCGAACGGGCTGGTGCCGAGGTCGGCGGCGAGCCGCTCCAGGGTCGGCGGCTCGACCATCCCGGCCTCCAGGACCTCACGCGCGCGTGCCGCGTTCCGGGCGCCCGCCGAGCGGGGCGGCAGCGGGGTGACGAGACCGCCGTGGCTGCGCAGCAGACGGGCGGTGACCAGGCGCAGGAGGCTGTCCGCGGCGAGGGCGTTGCCCTCCTCCGCGGCCCGGTGGACGCCGACGACGAGCTGTGCGGCGTACGGGTCGTCGACGACGGGCGAGGTGAAGCCGGCCTCCCCGCGCAGGGCGAGGGTGTCGGCGGCGATCGACCGGACGATCTCCGCGTCGGGGTAGATCGTCCGGTAGGTCCAGCCCTCGGGCACGCCCGCGTGCCCGGTGTGCGGGGTGTCCGGGTTGACGAGGGCGATCTGTCCGGGCCCGGCGTGGACGAGCTCGTCGCGGTAGTGGAAGGCCTCGACGCCCTCGGTGATCGCGGCGAAGACGAAGGTCTCGTGGGTGTGCCGGGCGAAGGCCTTGCGGACGTAGTGGGCGTGCAGCAGGTCGACCCCGGGCAGCTCGGCGGGCTGCCAGTACCGCGCCCGCTCCTCCCCACCCGCTCCGTCCCTGGCCATCCCCCCATTCTGCGCCCCGGCGTCGCCCCGAGACGAACGGGATTGCCCCAGGTCCGGACGGTTGTCAGTGGTCGGGTGCACGATGGGGGGCATGGTCAGGTCCGCGCTCGACTCGTTCTCCCCCGCGACCCGTGGTTGGTTCACCGGGGCCTTCACCGCGCCCACGGCGGCGCAGGAGGGCGCCTGGAACGCCATCGGGGCGGGCTCCGACGTGCTCGTCGTCGCGCCGACCGGCTCGGGCAAGACCCTGGCGGCCTTCCTCGCCTCCCTGGACCGGCTCGCGGCCTCGCCGCCGCCGGCCGAGGCGAAGAAGCGCTGCCGCGTGCTGTACGTGTCGCCGCTCAAGGCCCTCGCCGTGGACGTCGAGCGGAACCTGCGCTCGCCGCTGACCGGCATCCGCCAGGAGTCGGTGCGGCTCGGCCTGCCCGAGCCGGACGTCCGGGTCGGGATCCGGTCCGGGGACACCCCGGCGGCCGAGCGGCGGGCGCTCGCGACCCGGCCGCCGGACATCCTGATCACCACCCCCGAGTCCCTGTTCCTGATGCTGACCTCCGCCACGCGCGAGGCCCTGGAGGGCGTGGAGACGGTCATCCTGGACGAGGTGCACGCGGTCGCGGGCACGAAGCGGGGCGCGCACCTGGCGCTGTCCCTGGAGCGGCTCGACGAGCTGCTGCCCCGCCCGGCCCGCCGGATCGGCCTGTCGGCGACCGTCCGCCCGGTCGACGAGGTGGCCCGCTATCTGTCCCCGGGGCGCGCGGTGGAGATCGTGCAGCCGCCGTCGGGCAAGGAGTTCGACCTGTCGGTCGTCGTCCCCGTCGAGGACATGGGCGAGCTGGGCGGCTCCCCGGCCTCCGAGGGGAAGGACGGCGGGGACAAGCCGTCGATCTGGCCGCACGTCGAGGAGAAGATCGCCGACCTGGTCCAGTCCCACCGCTCCACGATCGTCTTCGCGAACTCCCGCCGGCTCGCCGAGCGCCTGTGCAACCGGCTCAACGAGATCGCGTACGAGCGGGCGACCGGCGAGCCGCTCCCCGAGGGGGCGCCTCCGGCCCAGGTCATGGCCCAGTCGGGGGCGGCTCAGGGCGCCCCGGCGCTGCTCGCCCGCGCGCACCACGGTTCGGTGTCGAAGGAGCAGCGGGCGCAGGTGGAGGAGGACCTGAAGGCGGGCCGGCTGCCCGCCGTGGTGGCCACCTCCAGCCTGGAACTGGGCATCGACATGGGCGCGGTGGACCTGGTCGTCCAGGTCGAGTCGCCGCCGTCGGTGGCCTCCGGCCTCCAGCGCGTGGGCCGCGCGGGCCACCAGGTGGGAGCGGTCTCGACGGGCGTGGTGTTCCCGAAGTACCGGGGCGACCTGGTGCAGTCGGCCGTGGTCACCGAGCGGATGCGGTCCGGGGCGATCGAGTCCATGCGGATCCCCGCCAACCCGCTGGACGTCCTCGCGCAGCAGCTGGTCGCGATGGTCGCGCTCGACACCTGGCAGGTCGACGAGCTGCTCGCGGTGGTGCGCCGCGCGGCCCCGTTCTCGGCACTGCCGGAGTCGGCGTTCACCGGCGTCCTGGACATGCTGGCCGGCCGCTACCCCTCGGACGCCTTCGCCGAGCTGCGCCCGCGCGTGGTCTGGGACCGGGTCGCCGGGACGGTCACGGGCCGGCCGGGTGCGCAGCGGCTCGCCGTCACCTCGGGCGGCACGATCCCGGACCGCGGCCTGTTCGGCGTCTTCCTGGCGGGCTCGGACCCCAAGAAGGGCGGGGGCCGGGTCGGCGAGCTCGACGAGGAGATGGTGTACGAGTCGCGGGTCGGCGACGTCTTCACGCTCGGCACCACCTCCTGGCGGATCGAGGACATCACCCGGGACCGGGTGCTGGTCTCCCCCGCGCCCGGGGTGCCGGGCCGGCTGCCGTTCTGGAAGGGCGACCAGCTGGGCCGCCCGCTCGAACTGGGGCGGGCGGTGGGCGCGTTCCTCCGCGAGGTCGGCGCCCTGTCGGACGAGGACGCGCGGCTGCGGCTGCTCGCCGCGGGCCTGGACGCCTGGGCCGCGGAGAACGTCCTCGCGTACCTCAAGGAGCAGCGCGAGGCCTGCGGCCACGTGCCGGACGACCGGACGATCCTGGTCGAGCGCTTCCGCGACGAGCTCGGGGACTGGCGGGTCGTCATCCACTCCCCGTTCGGGGCGCAGGTGCACGCCCCGTGGGCGCTGGCGCTCGGGGCGCGGCTCGCCGAGCGGTACGGCATGGACGCGCAGGTGATGCACGCGGACGACGGCATCGTGCTGCGCCTGCCGGACGCCGACCTGATGGGCCTGGACATGGGCCTGGACCTCCTGGACCACGAACCGGTCGACCCGGGCCGGCACCTGGACACGACGTACGACGCGGACAAGGCGCCCGTCGGCGCGGCGGACGCCCTCTTCGACAAGGGCGAGATCGGGCAGATCGTCACCGACCAGGTGGGCGGCTCCGCGCTGTTCGCCTCCCGCTTCCGCGAGTGCGCGGCCCGTGCCCTGCTGCTGCCGAAGCGCAACCCGGGCAAGCGCACCCCGCTGTGGCAGCAGCGGCAGCGCGCGGCCCAGCTGCTGCAGGTGGCGAGCGAGTTCGGTTCGTTCCCGATCGTCCTGGAGGCCGTCCGCGAGTGCCTCCAGGATGTCTTCGACCTCCCGGGCCTCGAAGAGCTGATGGGGGACATCGAGTCCCGGCGCGTCCGCCTCGTCGAGGTCACCACCCCCGAGCCGTCCCCCTTCGCCCGCTCGCTGCTCTTCGGGTACGTGGCGCAGTTCCTGTACGAGGGCGACTCACCGCTCGCCGAGCGGCGGGCGGCCGCGCTCTCCCTGGACTCGCGGCTGCTCGCGGAGCTCCTCGGCCAGGCGGAGCTGCGGGAACTGCTCGACCCCGAGGTCCTGACGGAGCTGGAGCGGGAGCTCCAGTGGCTGACGGAGGACCGCCGGATCAAGGACGTGGAGGGCGTCGCGGACCTGCTGCGGGTGCTGGGCCCGCTGACGGAGGCGGAGCTGGCCGAGCGCGGCGCCGAGGCCGGCTGGGCGCCCGAGCTCGGGGCGGCCCGCCGCGCGATCCGGGTGCGGGTCGGCGGCCAGGAGCACTGGGCGGCGATCGAGGACGCGGGCCGGCTCCGGGACGCCCTGGGCACGGCCCTGCCGGTCGGTGTGCCCGAGGCCTTCACCGAGCCGGTCAAGGACCCGCTGGGCGACCTGCTCGCGCGGTACGCGCGCACGCACGGCCCGTTCACCTCCTCGCAGGCCGCCGCCCGCTTCGGCCTCGGCGCGGCCGTGACCGACGGCGCCCTCCAGCGCCTGGCGGCCTCGGGCCGAGTCGTCCAGGGCGAGTTCCACCCCTCGGGCATCGGCCAGGAGTGGTGCGACGCGACCGTCCTGCGGCGGCTGCGGCGCCGCTCCCTGGCGGCCCTGCGCCACGAACTGGAGCCGGTGCCCCCGGCGGCCCTCGCCACGTTCCTGCCGCAGTGGCAGCACCTGGGCGGCAACAGCCTGCGCGGCATCGACGGCCTCGCGCGGGCGATCGAGCAGCTCCAGGGCGCACCCGTCCCGGCCTCGGCCCTGGAGAAGCTGATCCTGCCGTCCAGGGTCCGCGACTACTCCCCGACCCTCCTCGACGAACTGACGACCACCGGCGAGGTCGTCTGGGCGGGCGCGGGCTCGCTCCCCGGCAAGGACGGCTGGGTCTCCCTCTACCTGGCGGACGCGGCCCCGCTGCTCCTGCCGCCGGCGCACCCCCTCGAGCTCTCCGCGCTCCACGAGTCGCTGCTCACGGCCCTCTCCGGCGGGTACGGCCTGTTCTTCCGGCAGATCGCCGACCAGATCCGGGCCACCACCCACCCGGACGCCACCGATCCGCAGCTCGCCGACGCCCTCTGGGACCTGGCCTGGTCGGGCCGGCTCACCAACGACACCCTCGCCCCGCTGCGGGCGCTCCTCGGCTCGGGCCGCACCGCGGGCTCCACGGCCCACCGCGCCCGGCGCACGGTCCCGCGCGGGCGGTACGGCACGCTGACCGCCGCGGCCCGCACGGCCTCGCGCACGGGCCCGCCCACGGTCTCGGGCCGCTGGTCGATGCTGCCCCCGATCGAACCGGAGCCGACCCACCGGGCGCACGCCCTGGCCCGCACGCTCCTGGACCGGCACGGCGTGGTCACCCGGGGCGCGGTGGCCGCCGAGGGTGTGGAGGGCGGTTTCTCCGCCACGTACCGGATCCTGGCGGCCTTCGAGGACAGCGGGCAGGCGCGGCGCGGGTACGTGGTGGAGGGTCTCGGCGCGGCCCAGTTCGCCATGGACGGGGCGGTGGACCGGCTGCGGGCGGCCGCGACGGCCCGCGACCGCGGCGCGGAGGCGGCGGCGGGCCCGCGCGCCGTGGTCCTGGCGGCGGCCGACCCCGCGAACGCCTACGGCGCGGCCCTTCCCTGGCCCGAGCCGCCGACGGGCGCCGGCCACAAGCCGGGGCGCAAGGCGGGCGCGATGGTGGTCCTGGTCGACGGCGAGCTCACGCTCTACATGGAGCGGGGCGGCAAGACGCTCCTGTCCTGGCCGACGGATCCGGACGACCCGGCGCTGACCGCGGCGGCGGAGGCGCTGGCGGCGTCGGCGAAGGCGGGCGCGCTGGGCACGGTCACGGTGGAGCGCATCAACGGCACGACGTCCCTGACGTCCCCCCTGGCCCGCCCCCTGGAAACCTCCGGCTTCCTGGCCACCCCCCGAGGCCTCCGCCTCCGCCCCTGACACCCCGCGCACCCCCCCCCTGGCCGGCGCCCCGGCCCGCGCCCGGGCGGGCGGTGCCCCGCGCCGTGTGGGCAATCGTCCCGCTGGGGCGGGACGGGTGGGCACACGGGACGGCGCGCCCAGCGGCGCCTCCGCGTTCCGCGCCTGGACCCGCACCACCACCTCGGTGCACCTAGGGGTGCGGGTCAGGGCGCGGGAGCCTAGGCCCGGCTGGGGGCGCCGTCCGTTGTGCCCACCCGTTCCGCCCCGGCGGAACGCATGCCCACAACGGGGGCGGCGAGCTACAGGCGGGACAGCGCGCGGGTTGCGACCTCGCGGCCGATCGGGAGGGACGCCGTCGCCGCAGGCGAAGGCGCGTTCAGGACGTGGACCGTCCGCGCCGCCTCCCGGATCAGGAAGTCGTCGACCAGCGTCCCGTCCCGCAGCACCGCCTGCGCCCGCACCCCCGGCGCCGCCCGCCGCAGGTCGGACTCCTCGACGACCGGCAGCAGCCGCCGCACCGCCTCGGTGAAGGCCCGCTTGGAGACCGACCGGTGCAGCTCGCCGGCGCCGTACCGCCAGTGCGCGCGGGCGATCGCCCAGGATCCGGGCCACGCCAGGGTCGCGCCGAGTTCGCTCGGGCGGACGACGGACCAGCCGTACCCCTCCTTCGCGAGCGCCGGGACCGCGTTCGGCCCGATGTGGACGCCGCCGTCGATGCCCCGGGTCAGGTGCACCCCGAGGAACGGGAAGGCCGGGTCGGGGACGGGGTAGACCAGGCCGCGGACCAGCGAGGGGTCCGCGAGCTCGTAGTACTCGCCGCGGAAGGGGACTATCCGCATGCCGGGGTCGTCGCCCGCGAGCCGTGCGATCCGGTCGCAGTGCAGTCCCGCGCAGTTGACCAGGACCTTCGCCCGCACGACCCGGCCGTCGGCCGTGCGCACGGCGACGCCCCAGGACCGGCGGTCGATGACGGTGACCTCCGCGCCGTACAGGATCCGCGCCTCGGAGGCCGAGGCGAGCCGCTCCGTCACCGCCCCGTAGTCACAGATCCCGGTGGTGCCGACGTGGATCGCGGCGAGCCCCCGCACCCGCGGCTCGTACTCGCTGATCTGCGCCGGGCCGAGCTCGCGCACGGGGATGCCGTTCTCCCGGCCGCGCTGCACGAGCGCGTGCAGCCGGGGCAGCTCCTCGCGCGTGGTGGCGACGATCAGCTTCCCCGTCACCTCGTGCGGAATGCCCCACTCCGCGCAGAACTTGACCATTTCGGCCGCGCCCTCGACCGCGAACCGCGCCTTGAGCGATCCGGGACGGTAGTAGATCCCGCTGTGGATCACCCCGCTGTTGCGCCCGGTCTGGTGGCGCGCGAGGGCGTGCTCCTTCTCCAGGACCGTGACCCGGGTGCCGGGGGCGGCACGCGTCAGCGCGTACGCCGTCGAGAGACCGACGATCCCGCCGCCGATCACCAGCACGTCACAGTCAAACACCAGCGCCACCTCCCACCCCCGATAGTGCACTGGCCCACTGACAATGCCGCTAAACGCCCACGCCGTGGGACGCGTGTCACGTCCGAGCGCCGCCGCGCTCCGGGGCGGGGTCTCACGCCGGGGCGACGAGCAGCGGCCGGGCCCGTTCGCGCAGTTCCACGACGCGCGGCTCGTCCCCGTACGGTTCGAGCCGGTGCAGCAGGTCCCGTACGTACTCGGTCGTCCGTGCCGAGGAGATCCGCCCCGCCACCTCCACCGCGCGCGTACCGGCCGCGCAGGCCGCGTCCAGGTTGCCCGACTCCAGCTCGGCCACCGCCGAGACCACGAGCCGCAGCCCGTGCGAGCGGACGAACTCCTCCGTCGGCCGGGACAGCGCCTGCTCGGTGAAGCGCCGCACCTCGCGCGGCATCCGCAGGTCCCGGTAGCACTCGGCGGCGTCGGCGCAGAACCGGTCGTACGAGTAGAAGCCGAGCCACGTCGGGTCGGCGTCGCCCTCCCGGGACCGCTCAAGCCAGCCCTCGGCGGACTTGAGCGCGGCCGCCGCGGCCACCCCGTCGCCGGCCTTGGCGTGCGCGCGGGCCTCGACGAGCCGGAAGAAGGACATGGTGCGGGCGGTGGCGAGCCCCCGGTTCCGTTCGAGGGCGGCCTGGGCGAGGTCGACGCCCTCGTCGGCGAAGCCCCGGTAGGTGGCCTGGAGGGACATGGACGCGAGGACGTACCCGCCGAGGGGCACGTCGGCGGCGGCGCGGGCGAGCCGGAGGGCCTGGATGTAGTAGCGCTGGGCGGCCTCCTGCTGCCCGGTGTCGAAGGCCATCCAGCCGGCGAGCCGGGTGAGCTCGGCCGTCGCGCCGAACAGGTTGCGGCCGACCTCGTCCGAGTAGGAGCCGAGGAGCAGCGGCGCCGCGTCCACGCGTAAGCACTCGGGCACCATCGAGGAGCGCCAGTCGCCGCCGCCGTACTTGGAGTCCCAGCGGCGCGCGTCCTCGGCGGCCTCGCGGAGTTTGGCGACATCGCTGTGGCCCACGCGCGCGTGCTCCCCGCCCGCGGCGGCGGTGCCGGCGCCCGCCCCGGGGCGCGGGGCCTCGCGCTCCACCGAGGGATCGGCGGGGGTTATCAGCCAGCGGGACGCGGGCGTCGCGTACGCGCTGACCGCGAAGGATCCGGCGAGCGACTGCCAGATGCCGCCCCCGCCGGCCCGCCGTCCGGCGAGATCGAGACGGTAGAGGTCGGTGGCCGAGCGGACCGCCTCGCCCACGTCGCGCGGGAAGGCGAGCCCCACCTCGGGCGCCGGGTCGGCGTCCGCGAGGCCGATCTCGTGCAGCGGCACGGGCCGGCCCAGCTTCTGCCCGATCGCGGCGGCGATCAGGTGCGGGGCGGCGCCCTGCGGCACCATGCCCTTGGACACCCAGCGGGCGACCGAGGTCTTGTCGTAACGAAGCGTCAGACCCCGTTGTGCGCCGAGGTCGTTGACGCGCCGGGCGAGCCCGGCGTTGCTGATTCCCGCGAGGGCGAGAACCGTGCCGAGCTTTTCGTTCGGCCCGCGTTGCTCCCTGGACATGACGCCACCCCTCGACAACCCAGACGGCCGCCACGACGCCGGGCATAGGCGTGCGGCATTCGTAAACACAGCGTAGTTCGCCGCATCCCCACCGTTAAGGGGCGGTGTTCCGTATGGCGAGATTGTTGTGTGAACGTGTGACGGCCTGGGCCGGCGGACCGTCCCGTGCTCCGGCCGTGTGGCCGTGCGCCCGGCCGTGCGCTCTCGTCCGCCCGAGGGGGGAGCGCTTCCATGAGTAGCGCGTGGGTCGGCCCGCTCGGCCGGGAGCGGAGTCCCGGACCAGTGGGCTGGGGGACACCGCCGCCCCATTCCCCGCGGGCGGCGGACGGCACCGGGAGGCGGGAGCGCCTCCCGGGCTGCCGAGGGCTTTCCTTCTGCCCGGACGCCGGTCGAAACCTCCGACGGGGATCGATATTTGGCCGAATGACGCCGGTGCGCAGCCGATCTTCAACTGGCCCATGCCAGGGGCGCATTCGGCTTTCGCGCGCGTGCACCCGGACACCGCCCCGTGCGCCGTTGTCGTGGCAGCATGTCCTCCACCGAAACGGATGTGGAGGCGCCGATGCGATGGCTGGTGGGCTGGAGCAGTGTCGCCGCGAGCTTCGCAACGACCGCGGGAAGCCGGGCGGGGGCGGCGAACGGCGCGTACGGCTCGTCCTCCCCGTACGACCCCGGATACGCCGCGGGACCCGACCGCGCGGCCGAGGGGCGCACGGTGCAGCCGGTGGGCGCACAACTCCTGTGGGGCGACCCCGATCCGCTCTGGGCGGTCGGCGACTGGCGCCCCGACGAGGTGCGCGTGGTGGCCGTCGACGACCGGACCCGCCTCGCGGTGCTCGGCTGCTGCGCCGCGAGCGACGAGGAACTGCGGATCGGCCTGCTCACCGCGCGCGGGGGCGCGTTGCGGCATCTGACCGCATGGCCGGGCAGCTACACCGCCGTCGTGCAGACCGGCCGCCGTGTCACCGTCACCGGTGACCTCGCGGGCGCCCGGCCGGTGTTCCACACCTCGTGGCAGGGCGGCACCGCGTACGCCACCGCCGCCCTGCCGCTCGCCGACCTCGTCGAGGCCCAGCTCGACATCGGCCATCTCGCCGCGCTGCTCGCCTGCCCGGAGACCCCGGAGGCGCTGCGGGACTCCACCCCGTACGAGGGGGTCCGGCGGGTGCCGCCCGGCCACGCGCTGATCCTGCGGGAGGGCTCGCGCGAGATCACCGGCTACGAGCAGGTGGCCTCGCTCGCCGTCGCGGCGGCCGAGGCCGACCCCCGGCAGGCCGTCGAAGGGGTACGGGACGCCCTGGTCGAGGCCGTACGCGCCCGGCTCACCGCGCCCCGGCACGCGCCCGAGATGCCGCTCCCCGACCCGGGCCCGGTCCCCGGCATGGGGCCGGCCGACCGGCGCGCGGCCCGGGGCGCGGGCCCGGCGCCCGGCATCGGCGCCGACCTGTCCGGCGGCAGCGCCTCCGGCACGCTCGCCCTGCTCGCGGCGGGCCTCCCGGGCGTCCCGGGCACGATCACCGGGCACGGTACGGGCGCGGGGGAGCGGCTGCTCGCCGTCACCTTCAACGACCTGGCGACGAGGGCCGGTGCGCGGCGCACGGCGGAGCTGGAGCGGGCGCGCACGATCGCCGCCGACCCGCGCCTGCACCACGTGGTCGTCGCCGGGGGCGAGGAGGCGCTTCCGTACGCGGCGCTCGACGGTCCGCTCACCGACGAGCCCGGGCCCGCCCTGGTCACGGCCGAGCGGCACCGCCGACGGCTCGCGGGCGGCAGCGCCGACCACTTCACCGGGATGGGCGCGAAGCAGGTCCTGGACGCGCACCCGGCGCGCCTGGCCGACCTGCTGATGGACCGCAGGCGCCGGTCCCTGGTGCGGCCGGTGACGGCGCTCGCGAAGGCCTCGGGCCCGTCGGCGGGCTCGCTCCTGGTGCCGCTGACGGTCTACCGGGCGGCGCGGAAGCTGGCCCGTACCCCGTACCGGACGGGTCTGGAGGCGGCGGCCCGCCGGGTCCTGGAGGCGAACCGGACGGCCCCGGACGGCTTCGGCCCGCTGGAGGCCTCGCTCTCGGCGCTCACCTGGTCGCGGCCGGGTCCCGCGGCGCGCTGGCTGACGGGGGAGGCCCTCGCTGAAGTATCGGTTCGCCTGAACCGGGCGGCGACGCTCCCGACCTCCGTCCAGCGCCCCGGCGAGGCACGCGCGCGTGCCGCCCTCGCCCGCGCGGCCGCCGACCACCGGGTCCTGGAACAGGCGGCGGAGATCCGCGGCCAGCGCCTCCACGCCCCGTTCCTCGACAACCAGGTCGTACGGGCCTGCCGGGACCTCCCCGAATCGCTGCGGGTCCAGCCGGACGCCCGGGCCGGCGTCCTGCGCACGGTCCTGTCCGGCGCCGGAGTCCACGAGCTGCCCGCGGGCTGGGGCGCCCCCCACCCGGCCGTCCCGGCCGCCGCCTCGCGCGCGGGCCTGCGCGCCGCGCTCCCCGAGCTCCTCGCCCTCTTCGACGCGCCGCTCCTCGCGGACGCGGGCCTGATCGAGGCCCGCGTGGTCCGCAGGGCCCTCCAGGCGGCGGCCGACGGCGCCCCCGTCCCCCTCGACGGCCTCGCCGACCTCGTCTCCACCGAACTCTGGCTCCACCGCCTCCTCGCCCGCCGGGGCTCCTGCTGGACCAACACGACGGAACCCCGCTCCCACCGCGCGGTCCAGGGGCCCCTGATCCCCGCGTCGAGGCGCTCGCTGCCGGCCTGAGGCTCCGCCGAGCGGGCGAAACGTCACAGCACGCTCGTTCGAGTGAACGCGTTCCAGACCGCTCCGCGCTGCCCGCCCTAAGCTGAGAGCGTCGCACCGAGCGAAGGAGGTCCAGCATGGCGATGCCCCTGCCGGTTCCGGAAGACGTGTTCTCCGAGGGCATGCCCGAGCGTGAGGGTGCGAGTGTCCGGGAGACCTTCGAGCTGTTCAGTGCGCTGGCCCCCAAGGGCTGGCGCGTGGAGCTGATCGAAGGGGAGATCTACGTGGTGCCTCCGGCCAATGGCGAGCACGAGGAGATCGTCTCGGAGCTGAATGGGCAGGTTCGAGACCATGACAAGGGAGTCGGGCGCTACACGGGGATCGGACTCAGCCTGCCAGGCGCCACCGACGAGGTCAGAGTCATCCCCGACCTCGTCATCGCCCCCAAGGGCAGCTTCGACGACCAACAGGAATGGCACGCCTCCGACCCCGTCCTCCTCGTCGCCGAGGTGACCTCCTCCTCGACCGCGCGCCGCGACCGCGTCCAGAAGATCCGGGTCTATGCCCGCGCGGGCATCCCGCTCTATCTGCTGATCGACCGCGAGGCCGGCGAGGCAGTCGTCTGTTCCGAGCCCGCCGGAGACGACTTCACTCACAAGTCCATCCACAAGCTGGGGGCAGTCGTCCCGCTCCCCCACCCGCTCGGCTTCGACCTGGACACCGGCGCCTTCTAGGGGACCGCCCGGGCAAACCCCGAGGCACATGTCATGCCCACCCGACACAATGGGTCGGTGCGGTATCTCATCCTCGGCACCACCGAGGCCCTCCGGCCCGACGGCACCCCGCTTCCCCTCGGCGGCGCCCGGCTGCGCGCCCTGCTCGCCGCCCTCGCGCTGCGCGGCGGACGCGCCGTCTCCGTCGGCGAACTCGCCGACGACGTGTACGGGGACGACCCGCCGCAGGACGCCCCCGCCGCCCTCCAGGCCCTGATCGGCCGCCTCCGGCGGATCCTCGGCCGGGACGCCGTCGACTCCACCCCAGGACCCGGCTACCGGCTCGCCGCCGGTCCCGACGACATCGACCTGTACGTCTTCCAGCGCCGGGCCAGGGAAGGCGCCGCCCGCCTCGACGCCGGCGACCCCGACACCGCCGCCACCCTCCTCCGCGAGGCGCTCGGCCTCTTCCGCGGCCCCGCCCTCGCCGACCTGCCCGACCCGGCCGGCGTCCGCCCCGAGGCCCAGCGGCTCGCGGCCCTCCGGCACCGCGTCGAGGCCGATCTGCGCCGGGGCGCCACCGACGGACTCGTACCGGAGCTGACCGAGCTCACCACCACGTATCCGTACGACGAGGCCTTCCGCGCCCAGCTCATCCGCGCCCTGCGCGCCGAGGGCCGGCACGCCGACGCCCTCACCGCGTACGAGTCGGCCCGCCGCACCCTCGCGGACGCCCTCGGCGCCGACCCGGGCCCCGAACTCACCGCCCTCCACCAGGAACTCCTCACCGGCGCGCCCCCGAACCCGCCCCCGCCGGCCCGCCCGCCCGTGACGGACCCCGCCCCGCGCCGTACCGACCCACCCGCCGAGCCGGCCGCACCCGCGCCCGCGCCCGCGCAGGAGCGACCGGCCGCCGACGCCGGCAACATCCGCCCCCGCCTCACCTCCTTCGTCGGCCGGGAGCCCGAACTCGCCGCGCTCCACGCCGACCTGAACCGCTCCCGGCTCGTCACGCTCACCGGCCCCGGCGGTTCGGGCAAGACGCGGCTCGCCGAGGAGGCCGCGCTCCGGGCCGTCGGCCCCGCCGCCTGGATCGCCGAGCTCGCCCCCCTCGACGACCCCGACGCCCTCCCCGGCGCCGTCCTCTCCGCGCTCCGCCTCCGCGAGATCAACCTGATCACCCGCGACGGGGTCCCGCTCCAGGACGACCCCACCGCCCACCTCGTCGAGCACCTGGCCCGCCGCCCGCTCCTCCTGGTCCTCGACAACTGCGAGCACGTCATCGACGCGGCCGCCGCCCTCGCCGAGACCCTGCTCACCCACTGCCCCCAGCTCCGTATCCTCGCCACCAGCCGTGAACCCCTCGGCGTCCCCGGCGAGTCGGTCCGCCCCGTCGAGCCCCTCCCGCCCGACCCCGCCCACCGCCTCTTCGCCGAGCGGGCCCGCACCGTGCGCCCCTCCTTCGACCTCGCCCGGGACGGCGGCGAGGCCGTCGACGAGATCTGCCGCCGCCTCGACGGCCTCCCGCTCGCCATCGAACTGGCCGCCGCCCGGCTGCGCCTGCTCACCCCGCGCCAGATCGCCGACCGCCTCGACGACCGCTTCCTC
Organism: Streptomyces sp. NPDC055815; assembly: GCF_053616475.1. NCBI lineage: Bacteria > Bacillati > Actinomycetota > Actinomycetes > Kitasatosporales > Streptomycetaceae > Streptomyces > Streptomyces sp. NPDC055815. The sequence goes on from NZ_JBSHDU010000035.1 coordinate 87,101, forward strand.
CTCCTCACCTCCGGCTCGCGGACCGTCCTGCCCCGCCAGCAGACGCTGCGCGCCGTCGTCGACTGGTCCTGGGACCTGCTCGACCCGGCCGAGCGCGCCCTGCTCCGCCAGGTGTCCGTGTTCGCCGGCGGCTGGGACCTGGCCGCCGCCGAGGCCCTCTCGCCGTACGCCGCCGACGCCCTGGGCGCCCTCGTCGACAAGTCCCTCGTCGTCGCCACCCCCACCGAGGGCGGCGAGATGCGCTACCGGCTCCTGGAGACCATCCACGAGTACGCGACCGAGCGCGCCGCCGAGGACCCGGAGCTGCTCGCCGCCGCCGAGGCCGCCCACACCGCCCACTTCACGGCCCTCGCCGAGACCGCCGAGCCCCGGCTCCGCTCGGGGGAGCAGCTGCCGTGGATCGGGCGTCTGGAGCGCGACCTCGACAACATCCGGGCCGCGCTCCACCGCACCCTCGTCCTGTCCCCCGACGAGACGGCCGCGCTCCGGCTCGTCTTCGCCATGGGCTGGTTCTGGTGGCTGCGCAACTACCGTCCCGAGGGCCTGGCCTGGGTGGAGCGGGCGCTCGCCCTGGGCGAGGACCCGGACGATCCCGCCGACCCCCGCCACTGGCCCCGCATGCACCTGCGCATGCTGCACTTCTTCCTCGTCGTCGAGAGCAGCACGATGGGGGACTTCAAGCAGCCGGAGACCCTCCTGCTCGTCAAGCGCGTCCGCGAGGCGTTCGGCACGGACCCCGGCCCCGAGGCGGCCCGCTTCCCCGGTCTGCTCTGGCCCTTCACCGCGTACCTCACCGAGGATCCGGCCACGGTCCGCTCCCTCCTCGACAGGGCCGTCGACAACTGCCGCCGCCACGGCGGCGACTGGGAGCTCGGCGTCAGCCTCATGTTCCGTACGCACATGGTCGTCGACATGCCCGGCGGCATGCCCGGCGTCGACGAGGCCCTGGCCGAACTCCGCGACATCGCCCGGCGCGTCGGCGACCGCTGGATGGGTGCCCAGATCGCGAGCGCGGCGGGCGAGGCCCACACGATGCGGGGCCGGCACGCGGACGCGGGCGAGGCGTACGAGGAGGCCCTCGGTCTCGCCCGCGAGGTCGGCGCCCACGCGGAGGCCCCGTTCCTCCTCGCCCGCCTGGCCGAACTGGCGTACCGCACGGGCGATCTGGAGGGCGCCGAGCGGATCCTCGACGAGGCCGCCCGAGAGGCCGATCGCCACCACGTACGGGACTCCCAGACGTACGTCTGCTTCCTCCGCGCCGCCTTCGCCCTCTACCGCCGCGACATCAGGGAGGCCCGCGTCCAGCTGGAGGAGGCGGGCCGGACGGTCGCCCTCGGCACCCCGCCCCCGCACTTCGAGGCGGCGGTGACCGGACTCGCCGCGCGCGTGGAGGCGTACGAGGGGAAGGGCGCGGCCGCCGTCGCCACGGCCATCACCGCGCTGCGCACCGCGAAGGACGCGCAGTGCGCGGACTTCGTCACCACCAGCCTGGGGGAGGTGCTCGCCATCACCCTGGCCGAGGCGGGCGAGGCCGAGCTCGCCGTACGGGTCATGGCCGCCGTCGACCACTGGCGCCGGGACATGCCCCGCTCGGTCCCCGAGCTGCGGGACAGCCAGTCGGTGGCGGACCGCGCGCTCGCCCAGCTGGACGCGTCCGCCCTGGCCGCCGCCCGCGCGGCCGGTGCGGGCCTGGGGCTCGACGAGGTCCTCGGCCTCGTCGACGCCTTCGCCCCGGCCCCGCCGGACGGCGAAAGCGCCGAAGCACCTGAACGGGCCGTCAGGAGCAGCTGATCCGGGATTCCGCCCAGTCGGCGACCGCGGCCCGGCCGAACGGCGTGTGGTCCTCCACCACGAGCCGGATCGTGGAGCGGCCCGAGAGGTCGACGTGCACCGGGACCGGCGGGTCGTCCGCGCGGAGGACGTCGGAGCGCCAGAGCCGCTCCCCGTCCGCGTAGACGGAGAAGCGGACGCCGCCGACGCCGAGCTGGGCGCTCAGGTCGTCGACGCCGACGACCGCGTCGTAACGCGTGCACTGCCGGTTGAGGTCGATGAGCAGCGAGGACGGCGCGTGGACGCTGACCCCGTGCGCGTACTGGGTGCCGCCGATGGACAGGCCGTCGCGCTGCCACATCCAGCCGCTGTCCGCGAGGGACACCTCGGGCTTGGTGCCGTCGCCGAAGATCCCGTACTCCAGCTCGCTGACCTGGTAGACGGACGGCGGCGCGGGCGGCGGGACCGTCGGCTTCGGCTTGGGCTTCTCGGGGGCCGGCGTCGGCTTCGGGGTCGGCTTGGGCGTGGGCTTGGGCGTGGGCTTCGAGCTGGGCGCCGGCGGCGGGGTGGGCTTCGGCGTCGGCTTGGGGCTGGGCTTCGGGGGCGGCGGCGGGGGCGGCGGCTCCGACGTGACGGCCGGGGCGGGCGGCGCGGGCTTCGGGGAGGGCTTCGCCGGGGGCGCGGGCTCCGGCGCGACCGGGGTGACGACCGGCTGCGTGGGCCTGGGCGCGGCCACGGGCTGCGGGTCCCCGGCCATCGCCCAGACGAGGCCGGCGGCCGCGGCGACCGCTATCGTCGCCGCGATGCCCGCCTTCGCGGGCGCGCCGAGCCCCTCGGCTGCGGCACCGCCCGAGG
>NZ_JBSHDU010000036.1:0-11290 GCF_053616475.1 Streptomyces sp. NPDC055815
TCCAGCTTCATGGCCATGTCGGCGAGCATGAACTGCACGCCCTGGAAGTCGGCGATGGGCTTGCCGAACTGCTTGCGCTCCTTGACGTAGCCCTTGGCGTAGTCGAGGGCGCCCTGGGCGATGCCGATGGCCTGGGCGGCGATGGTGATGCGGGTGTGGTCGAGGGTCTTCATGGCGGTGGCGAAGCCGGTGCCCTCGGCGCCGATCATGCGGTCGGCGGGGATGCGGACGTTGTCGAGGTAGACCTCGCGGGTCGGGGAGCCCTTGATGCCGAGCTTCTTCTCCGGGGCGCCGAAGGACACGCCCTCGTCGGACTTCTCGACGACGAAGGCGGAGATGCCCTTGGAGCGCTTCTCCGGGTCGGTGACGGCCATCACGGTGTAGTACTCGGAGACGCCGGCGTTGGTGATCCACCGCTTGACGCCGTTGAGGACCCAGTAGTCGCCGTCGCGCACCGCGCGGGTCTTCATCCCGGCCGCGTCCGAGCCCGCGTCGGGCTCCGAGAGGGCGTAGGAGAACATCGCGTCGCCCTTGGCCAGCGGGCCGAGGTACTTGTGCTTGAGCTCCTCCGAGCCGGACAGGATCACCGGCAGCGAGCCCAGCTTGTTGACCGCCGGGATCAGCGAGGAGGAGCCGCACGCGCGCGCGACCTCCTCGATCACGATCACCGTGGCGAGGGCGTCCGCGCCCGCGCCGCCGTAGGTCTCCGGCACGTGCACGGCGTGCAGGTCGTTGGCGACCAGCGCGTCCAGGGCCTCCTGCGGGAACCGGCCCTCCTCGTCCACCGCCGCCGCGAACGGCACGATCTTCGCCTCCGCGAGGGCACGCACCGACTCGCGGAGCATGTCGTGCTCCTCGGAAGGCCGGTAAAGGTCGAAATCAGTCGAACCCGACACGCTCACTCACTCCCACGCTGCTAACTACCGTTAAGTAACCCAAATGGTAGGGCGTGACCCGGCCCCGGACCAGGGCACGACTATGCTCGGGCAGGCATTCCGCCCGACGTTCCCTGGAGTCCCGCATGGCCCTCAAGATCACCGTGATCGGCACCGGCTACCTCGGCGCCACGCACGCCGCGGCCATGGCGGAGCTGGGCTTCGAGGTGCTCGGCCTGGACGTCGTCCCCGAGAAGATCGAGATGCTGTCCGCCGGACGCGTCCCCATGTTCGAGCCGGGCCTGGAGGAACTGCTCGCGAAGCACGTGGCCGGCATCGAGGGATCGAGCGGCCGGCTGCGCTTCACCACCTCCTGGGAGGAGGTCGGCGCCTTCGGCGACGTGCACTTCGTCTGTGTGAACACCCCGCAGAAGCACGGCGAGTACGCCTGCGACATGAGCTACGTCGACGCCGCCTTCACCTCCCTCGCCGCAGTCGTACGCGAAGGGGCCCTGGTCGTCGGCAAGTCGACCGTCCCGGTCGGCTCGGCCGAGCGGCTCGCGGCGCTCCTCCCCGCGGGCGTCGAGCTCGCCTGGAACCCGGAGTTCCTCCGCGAGGGCTTCGCCGTCAACGACACCCTGCACCCGGACCGGATCGTCGTCGGCGTGCGCGGTGAGCGGGCCGAGAAGACCCTCCGCGAGGTGTACGCCGTACCGGTCGGCGAAGGCTCCCCGTTCGTCGTCACCGACTTCCCGACCTCCGAACTCGTCAAGACGGCCGCCAACTCCTTCCTCGCCACCAAGATCTCCTTCATCAACGCGATGGCCGAGGTCTGCGAGGCCGCCGGCGGCGACGTCGCCAAGCTCGCCGAGGCCATCGGCCACGACGACCGCATCGGCGCCAAGTTCCTGCGCGCCGGCATCGGCTTCGGCGGCGGCTGCCTGCCCAAGGACATCCGCGCCTTCATGGCCCGCGCGGGCGAGCTGGGCGCCGACCAGGCCCTGACCTTCCTCCGCGAGATCGACTCGATCAACATGCGGCGGCGCGGCCAGATGGTGGAGATGGCCCGCGAGGCCCTCGGCGGGTCCACCTTCCTGGGCCGCCGGGTCGCCGTGCTCGGCGCCACCTTCAAGCCCGACTCGGACGACGTCCGCGACTCCCCCGCGCTCAACGTGGCCGGCCAGATACACCTCCAGGGCGGCCAGGTGACCGTCTACGACCCGAAGGGCATGGTGAACGCCCGCAAGGTCTTCCCGACCCTCGGCTACGCCGACTCGGCCCTGGAGGCCGTGCGCGGGGCGGACGTGGTCCTGCACCTGACCGAGTGGCGCGAGTTCCGCGAGCTCGACCCGGCCGAGCTGGCCGCGGTCGCCGCCACCCGCGTGATCCTCGACGGCCGCAACGCCCTCGACGGGGAGCGGTGGCGGGCGGCCGGCTGGACGTACCGGGCGATGGGCCGCCCGACGGCCTGAGGCGTACTCACGCGAAACGGAGGGGCGCACCCGGTGCGTCCCTCCGTTTCGTATACGTACGGTCAGGCCGCGGCCGGCCGGATCCGGTTCGTCCGGGACAGGAACTCCGTCCCCCGCAGCGCCCGGGTGGCGTTGGCGTGCGCGAGGCCGACGAGTTCCTGGGCCGTCCAGCCCCGGCGGAGCAGCTCCGCGAAGAGCGGCACGTAGCCGGCGGCCGGGGCGGTGGTGCGGGAGACGCCCGTGCAGTGCGCGCCCGCCAGCGCCCGCACCCGGTCGAGGACGTCGGCGACGGCGGCCGGGTCCTCGGTGACCGTGACCATGAGGACGGCGCCGTTCTCGCCGAGGAGGCCGAGGACGTCGTCCGGCAGGGTCTCCGGTTCGGCCCGGGTGAGGAGCGCGGGGGCGCGGGTGACGGCGAGGGCGCGGCGGACCGTGTCCTGGTCGGCGCCGGAGAGGTCCACGGCCAGGCCGATGCGGTTCATCTCCCGTACGGCGTCCCTGGCGAAGCGGTCGAAGCGGTCGAGGTTCACCGCCCGTACGCCCAGGGCGTGGTAGGCCCGCAGGGTGGCCGCGGAGCCGCCGAGCGCCGTCCAGCTGACCGGGCCCAGCAGCGCGGCGACGCGGCCGCAGTCGCGGGCGTGGGCCAGCTCGGTGGTGGTGTACGCGAGGCGCAGGTCCTCGGGGCAGGTGGCGACGAGGACGCGGACGGAGTCGATCCGTCGCAGGGTCCCGATGACGCCCTCGTCCGACTCGGTGTGCAGCGACCAGAGTTGGGCCCCGGCCTCGGCGGCGCGGACGGGCGGCAGGTCCTCGGGGTCGAGGGAGTCGGGGAGTTCGGTGTGGCCCTCGGTGACGGGCTGCGCGGCGAGGAGCGCGCGGGCGCGGGCCGTCTCGTCGGGCGGTGGCGGTGCCTCCGGCGGATCGGGCTCGCCGGCGGCGGCAGGGACGGTGGAGAGAATGGGAGGGTCGTCTAGCAGTTCCGCCATGGTCTTACTCCGAACTCGGCGATGCAGTACCGCCCCGCCGAGAGCGGCGGGGCAGTACCGTCCACCGTGCCACCGGCCCCCTCGGGGGGCTCGGTGGGCTACGCCGACGGAGTGAGCGGGCTCACGGCGTGTCGAGCGCCTCGATCGTGGCGTTCGACGGGGCCGTACGGCTCCTCAGGTCGCGGGAGACCGCCTCCGCGTCCCGCAGCACCCGGACCGCGTTGGACCAGGTCAGCTTGGCGAGGTCCGGGCGGGACCAGCCGCGGTGCAGCAGCTCCGCGATCAGGTTCGGATAGCCGGCGACGTCGTCGAGACCGGCCGGGGTGAAGGCCGTTCCGTCGTAGTCGCCGCCGATGCCGATGTGGTCGATGCCGGCGGCCTCGCGCATGTGGTCGAGGTGGTCGGCGACCGTGGCGGCGGTGGCGATCGGGCGCGGGTTCGCCTCCTCGAAGGCGCGGTGCAGCTTCATCGCCTCGGGGGTGGTGTCGAGGTGGTCGAAGCCGTGCGCCCGGAGGTTCTCGTCCGCCCGCGCGGTCCACTCGACGGCCGCGGGGAGGATGAACTTGGGCACGAACGTGGCCATCGCGACGCCGCCGTTGGCGGGCAGCCGCTCCAGGACGTCGTCCGGGACGTTCCGCGGGTGGTCGCAGACCGCGAGGGACGAGGAGTGCGAGAAGATCACCGGCGCCGCCGTGGCGTCGAGCGCGTCCCGCATCGTCGTCGCGGCGACGTGCGAGAGGTCGACGAGCATGCCGGAGCGGTTCATCTCTCGGACGACCTGCCGGCCGAAGGCGGAGAGACCGCCGACGCCGGGCTCGTCGGTCGCCGAGTCCGCCCAGTCGTTGTTGTCGTTGTGCGTGAGCGTCATGTACCGCACGCCCAGGGCGTGCAGCGCGCGCAGGGTGGCGAGGGAGTTGTTGATCGAGTGGCCGCCCTCGGCGCCCTTGAGCGAGGCGATACGGCCCTGCTTCCGGGCCGCCTCCATGTCGTCCGCCGTCAGGGCCGGGGCGAGGTCGGAGGCGTAGCGGTCGAGGAGCTGGTCGACGATGTCGATCTGCTCCAGGGTCGCGCTGACCGCGTCGTCGCCGGCCAGCCGGCAGGGCACGTACACCGACCAGAACTGGGCGCCGACCCCGCCGGCCCGCAGCCGGGCGAGGTCGGTGTGGAGCGCGCCGGTCTGGTCCGCGCCGATGTCCATCCGGTCCAGGTCGTAGCGCACGTGCTCGCGCAGCGCCCAGGGGAGGTCGTTGTGGCCGTCGACGACGGGCGACGAGGCCAGGAGTTCCCTGGCCTCGTCGAGACGGTCCGCCGCGCTCACTTGGCGAAGCCGAAGGAGGCGGAGCCCTCGACCTTGGCGCGGAGCCGCTTGCCCTTCTCCGTGGCCTGGTCGTTGAGGTCCTGGAGGAACTCGGTCATCCGGGCGCGGAGCTCGGCGTCGCCCGCGGCGAGGATCCGGGCGGCGAGCAGGCCCGCGTTCCGCGCGCCGCCGACGGAGACCGTGGCGACGGGGATGCCGGCCGGCATCTGCACGATGGAGAGCAGCGAGTCCATGCCGTCGAGGTACTTCAGCGGCACGGGCACGCCGATGACCGGCAGCGGGGTGACGGAGGCGAGCATGCCGGGCAGGTGGGCGGCGCCGCCGGCGCCCGCGATGATCGCCTGGATGCCGCGGCTCGCGGCCTCCTCGCCGTACGCGATCATCTCGCGCGGCATCCGGTGCGCGGAGAGGACGTTCACCTCGTACGGGATCTCGAACTCGTCGAGGGCCTGCGCGGCGGCCTCCATGACGGACCAGTCGGAGTCGGATCCCATGGCGATGCCGACGACGGGGGCGGTGGCGGTGCTCATTCGGTGATGGTTCCTCGCAGATAGCCGGCGGCGTGACGGGCGCGCTCCAGCACGTCGTCGAGGTCGTCGCCGTAGGTGTTGACGTGGCCCACCTTGCGACCGGGCTTCACGTCCTTGCCGTACATGTGGATCTTGAGCTGCGGGTCCCTGGCCATGCAGTGCAGGTACGCGGAGTACATGTCCGGGTAGTCGCCGCCCAGGACATTGCACATCACGGTCCACGGCGCGCGCGGGCGCGGATCGCCGAGGGGCAGGTCGAGAACCGCCCGGACGTGGTTGGCGAACTGCGAGGTGATCGCCCCGTCCTGGGTCCAGTGGCCGGAGTTGTGCGGGCGCATCGCCAGTTCGTTGACGAGGATGCGGCCGTCCGTGGTCTGGAACAGCTCGACGGCGAGGTGGCCGACGACGCCCAGCTCCTTGGCGATCCGCAGGGCCAGCTCCTGGGCCTGCCCGGCCAGCTCGTCGTCGAGGTCGGGCGCGGGCGCGATGACCGTGTCGCAGACGCCGTCGACCTGGCGGGACTCGACGACCGGGTAGGCGACGGCCTGGCCGTGCGGGGAGCGGACGATGTTCGCCGCGAGCTCGCGGACGAAGTCGACCTTCTCCTCGGCGAGGACCTGGACCCCGGCGAGGAAGGGGTCGCGGGCGTCCTCGGGCGTGCGGACGAACCAGACGCCCTTGCCGTCGTAGCCGCCGCGCACGGTCTTGAGGATGATCGGGAAGCCGCCGACCTCGTCGGCGAAGGCCGCGGCGTCGGCCGGATCGGCGACGATGCGGTGCCGGGGGCTCGGCGCGCCGATCTCGTCGAGCTTGGCGCGCATCACCCCCTTGTCCTGCGCGTGCACGAGGGCCTCGCGGCCCGGGCGGATCACGACGCCGTCCGCCTCCAAGGCGGCCAGGTGCTCGGCGGGGACGTGCTCGTGATCGAAGGTGATCACGTCGCAGCCGCGCGCGAAGTCACGCAGCGTGTCCAGGTCGCGGTAGTCGCCGATGACGACCTCGCTCACCACCTGGGCCGCGGAGTCCTGCGGGGTGTCGCTGAGGAGCTTGAACTTGATGCCGAGGGGGATACCCGCCTCGTGGGTCATACGGGCGAGCTGCCCGCCTCCGACCATGCCTACTACGGGGAACGTCACCCTCTTAGGGTATCCGCACCATCCGGGAACACTCGTCCGGCTGTGGTTTGGCACAAGGTCCGAGCAGGTGTGACCTGGGTGGGTCACGGGTTGTCCACAGGTTTGCGCGGTACACAGGCGGGTGACAGGGGCGCTGGTTAGCATGGTTGGGTTGACGTCGCCCGGACGTCATCCGGACGGACGGGACAGAGCGATCACCATGAGTGAACCCGGCGCGCTGCGCATGCGACTCCAGGGGCTCTTCCGGGAGGTCGCCAAGTTCGGCGCCGTCGGCGCGGTCGGGGTCCTGGTCGACCTCGGGGTGTTCAACCTCGTGCGCCACTTCTCGGACCTGCCGGTCGTACGGGCGAGTGTCATCGCCACCGTGGTCGCGATCGCCTTCAACTACCTCGGCTTCCGGTACTTCACCTACCGGGACCGGGACAAGAGCAGCCGCGCCAAGGAGCTCTCCCTCTTCCTGGTCTTCAGCCTGGTCGGCCTGGTGATCCAGAACGGTCTGCTGTACGCGGCGACGTACGGCTTCGGCTGGGACACCCCGCTGCAGAGCAACTTCTTCAAGTTCTTCGGCATCGGCGTCGCGACGCTGTTCCGCTTCTGGTCCTACCGCACGTGGGTGTTCCGGGCGCTGCCGGCGAAGGAGGCGGTGCAGACCGCCGAATCGTTCCTGGAGCAGGCCCCGCAGCAGGCGACCCGCCGCCAGCCCGACCGCGTCTGATCCCTTCCCTCGCGGCGGCTACCGTACGGGGCGCTCCTGCGGCGCCTCCGCGACGCTCCTGACCTCCCGGCTCAGGAAGAGCGCGAAGACCGGCGGCTGCTGCTGGAGCAGCTCCAGACGGCCGCCGTCCGCCTCCGCCAGGTCCCGGGCGACCGCCAGGCCGATCCCGGTCGAGCTGCGGCCGCTCACCGCCCGCTCGAAGATCCGCGCGCCGAGGTCGGCGGGGACGCCCGGGCCCTCGTCGGTGACCTCGATCACCGACTGGTTGCCGGTGACGCGGGTGCGCAGGGCGACCGTTCCGCCACCGTGCATGAGCGAGTTCTCGATCAGGGCGGCGAGGACCTGGGCGACCGCGCCCGGGGTGCCGACCGCCCGCATCCCCTGCTTGCCCGAGTGCACGATGGCCCGCCCCGCGCTGCGGTAGGCCGGGCGCCACTCCTCGATCTGCTGCTTGACGACCTCGTCCAGGTCGAAGGCGACGGCGGAGCCGGTGCGGGGGTCCCGGGCGTTCGTCAGGAGCCGCTCCACCACGTCGGTGAGCCGCTCGACCTGCGTGAGGGCGATCGTCGCCTCCTCCTTGACCGTCTCCAGGTCGTCGGCGAGGGCCACCTCCTCCAGGCGCATGGAGAGTGCCGTGAGGGGCGTACGGAGCTGGTGGGAGGCGTCGGCGGCGAGCCGGCGCTCGGCGGTGAGCATCCGGGCGATGCGCTCGGCGGAGGCGTCGAGGACGTCCGCGACCCGGTCCAGCTCGGGCACCCCGTACCGCTTGTGCCGGGGCCGCGGATCGCCGGAGCCGAGGCGCTCGGCGGTCTCGGCGAGGTCGGTGAGCGGGGACGCCAGCTTGTCCGCCTGCCGTACGGCGAGGAGGACGGCGGCGACGACCGCGAGCAGGGCCACCGCGCCGATGATCAGCAGGGTGCGGCCGACCTCGGCGGTCACCGCGGAGCGGGACTCCTCGACGATCACGGTCTCGCCGCGCTCCCCCTCGGCGAGGCCCCGGATGACGTCGCCCTCGGGGCGGTCGCCGATCTCGATGGTGTCACGGCCGGGGATGCGGATCTGGGCGTACCGCTTGGCGCCGCCCTGCTCGGCGAGGATGTCCGGGTTGACCGGCTCGCCGCCGATCAGCCGGCTGTCGACGATGGAGACGAGCCTCAGCGCCTCCGAGTCCACGCTCTCCTGGGCGCTGCTGGAGATGGTGCGGGTCTCGACGATGACCAGGGAGACGCCGAAGACGGCGATGACGACGAGGACGACGGCGAGCGTGGAGTTGATCAGACGGCGGCGCATGGCTCCTCCGGAGGGCGGCTTGACGAGGATCAGTGTCGCAAGGCCCTGGAGCGGCGCGGTGCTCCTCCGGGGGGGGCTTGACGACGACCGATGCGGCAAGGCCCTGAAGGGGCGCGGGGAACTGCGCGAACGGCCCACGACGGCCGACGGCCGCGACACGGCGCGAACACCTACGGCGATGCGGCGCCCTGTCGGCCCCGCCCCAGCGGCAGCGCCTAGCTTTTCTCGAAGCGGAAGCCGACGCCTCGGACCGTGGCGATGTAGCGCGGGTTCGCCGCGTCGTCGCCGAGCTTCTTGCGCAGCCAGGAGATGTGCATGTCCAGGGTCTTGGTGGAGGACCACCACGTGGTGTCCCAGACCTCGCGCATCAGCTGGTCGCGGGTGACGACCCGGCCCGCGTCCCGGACCAGGACCCGGAGCAGGTCGAACTCCTTCGCCGTGAGCTGGAGCTCCTCGTCGCCCATCCAGGCCCGGTGCGACTCGACGTCGATCCGTACGCCGTGGGTCGCGGGGGCGGCGGCGGGCTCGGTGGAGCCGCGCCGGAGCAGGGCCCGGACCCGGGCGAGGAGCTCGGCGAGCCGGAAGGGCTTGGTGACGTAGTCGTCGGCGCCCGCGTCGAGCCCGACGACGGTGTCGACCTCGTCCGCACGGGCGGTGAGGACCAGGATCGGGACCGTGTGGCCCTCGGCACGCAGCCGGCGGGCGACCTCGAGGCCGTCCATGCCGGGCAGGCCCAGGTCGAGCACGACCAGGTCGACGCCGCCCTGGAGGCCGGCGTCGAGGGCGGTGGGGCCGTCCTCGCGGACCTCGACCTCGTACCCCTCTCTCCGCAGGGCGCGGGCCAGCGGTTCCGAGATGGATGCGTCGTCCTCGGCGAGCAGTACACGGGTCATGGGGTGATGGTAGTCCGGACGGTGCCCGGGCCGGGGCGGGATCCGACGGGCCCGAACGACCCCTGGGGATCTTGTGGGCATCCAGCAGATGACCTTCGAATGATCGCGTACGGTTCCTTCGTCACCTGTGATCCATCTCTCAAGTCCTTCCATATCCGGCACTGTCGTGTCGTATGGTGGCGACACGTCAGTAGCGGTATTCGGGGACCTTTGGCCAGCTTCGTGCGGCAAGGTCCTCTTTCTGCGTGAGGTCGGCTCAGCCCGACCTCGAGACGGTGAATGACCTGTGGGCCGGGTCCCGGGACGCGACAACGCGTCTCCCGGGGCGTGGATCCCGGTGGAGTCACACGACCCCCGCCGGTGCCGGCCTCCCCCACCGGGCGCACCACGCTCACAAGGCGTGCGTCCCGACAGAGCAAGGATCGACATGGCGTCCAGCCTGACGACGGCTTCCTCCGGCTCCGGAGGTTCCGCCGGGACCACTGGTTCCGAGAAGACGTTCTTCGGCCACCCCCGTGGTCTGGCCACCCTCTTCATGACCGAGATGTGGGAGCGTTTCTCCTACTACGGCATGAGGGCCCTTCTGGTTCTGTACCTGGTCTCCGGCGGCGCGGACGCGGCGACCGGCAGCCAGGGTGGCGGCCTCGCCATGACGGCGGCCACGGCGACGGCCATCTACTCGGTGTACGTCTCGATGGTCTACCTGATGGCCATGCCCGGCGGCTGGTTCGGCGACCGCGTCTGGGGCGCCCGCAAGACCGTCACCATCGCCGGTTTCGTGATCATGGCCGGTCACGCCTCGCTGGCCATCCCCGGCCAGGCGATGTTCTTCGTCGGCCTGGCGCTCGTCGCCGCCGGCTCCGGTCTGCTCAAGGCCAACATCTCCACGATGGTCGGCCACCTCTACGACGGCCCGGACGACCCGCGCCGTGACGGTGGCTTCACGCTCTTCTACATCGGCATCAACCTCGGCGCCTTCCTCGCCCCGCTGGTCATCGGCACCGTCGGCGAGAGCCACAACTGGCACCTGGGCTTCCTGCTCGCGGCCATCGGCATGGCCATCGGTCTGGGCCAGTTCCTGTTCGGCACCCGCCACCTGAGCGAGAAGAGCAGCGTGGTCCCGAACCCGCTGTCCGACGCCGAGCGCAAGTCCGTCCTCGTCAAGGTCTGCGCCACGATCGCCGTCGTCGCCGTCTTCTACGGCATCGTCGTCGCCGCCGGCATGTACACCCTGAACTGGGCGCTCGTCCCGATCACCCTCGCCGGTCTGCTCATCCCGATCGCCGTGATCGTCCGCATCAAGCGCGACAAGGACCTCGACAAGGCCGAGCAGTCGAAGGTCACCGGCTACATCTGGTTCTTCGTGGCCGCGGCCGTCTTCTGGATGATCTACGACCAGGGCGGCTCGACCCTGTCCCTCTTCGCGGACAGCAAGACCACCGACCACATCGGTCCGCTGAGCTTCCCGGCCACCTGGTTCCAGTCGCTCAACCCGCTCTTCGTCATGGCGCTGGCTCCGGTCTTCGCCTGGCTGTGGCTGTGGCTCGCCCGCCGCAACCAGGAGCCGAGCACCATCGTGAAGTTCTCGCTGGGCCTGGTGGGCATCGGCATCTCGTTCTTCGTCTTCCTGGCCCCGATCGGCATGGCCGGAGACGGCAAGGTCAGCCCGATGTGGCTGGTCGGGATCTACTTCATCCAGACCGTCGCCGAGCTGTGCCTCTCCCCGGTCGGCCTCTCCGTCACCACGAAGATGGCGCCGCAGAAGTACGCCTCGCAGATGCTGGGTGTCTGGTTCCTCGCCGTCACCGCCGGTGACTGCACCACGGGTCTGCTCTCCCTCGCGGGCGTGGACCTGAACGGCACCGGGATCATCGCGCTGCAGGCCGTGGCCGTCACGGTCGCCGCCGTCGCGGTCTTCATGTACCGCAAGAAGGTCAAGGCGCTCATGGGCGACGTCCACTGACGTCACCCGCCCCGCACGGAGGGCCCGTCCCCCCCCAGGGGGGGAACGGGCCGGCCTCCGGGGGCACCCCCACAGCCGCGCCCCGGGGGTGGAGGTGATGACCGCGCCGCCG